>NZ_JAFKPJ010000099.1:0-352 GCF_019633765.1 Bacteroides sp. 11BF | reverse complement strand
TTTTTTGCTCTGAATCCCTTTTCAAACCGTCTCTCCTGCGATAGGGGAGTACCTGATGAAATGATATACGCTGCAAGGCAAATAACAGAATTAGCAAACTTGACCGGAAGGTATTTCACTACCCCGGTGTCCCCCAATCATATCCTTTCGTGAACAAGAGTATTGATAAATCCTGGTACGCCCTTCGTATCACCTATAGTCGTGAGCTTGCCTTTAAGGAATACCTGGACTCCCGTGGAGTGAAGAATTTTCTTCCCATGCGCTACGAATACGTATTCCGTGGTGAGCGTAAGATCCGCAAACTGGTTCCTGTTGTTCACAACCTGGTTTTTGTTTATGCCACCCGCAGTGA
>NZ_JAFKPJ010000098.1:0-363 GCF_019633765.1 Bacteroides sp. 11BF | reverse complement strand
GTGATGAACACTTTGAGTTGGTAGCTAAATTGAATCCCAGTATCAGCCAAGGTTTCAGAAAGGAGGAAGACAAGTTTGATTACAATAAGGATGCCGGCATGTTTGTTTGCCCTGCCGGCCATATAGCTATACGTAGGGCACAACAAGGGAGAAAGAATGGAGCATGGAATCAGGCGTATACTTATTATTTTGATGTGCATAAGTGTCAATGCTGCTCAAAACGGGAGGGATGTTATAAACCGGGAGCTAAAAATGCGGAACTGAAACAGGTATATGGATATGACAGGGCGCAGCCCTACGGACTGTCATGTATGAAAATGCAAGGAGCAATGGCTATTTTTGCAGCAAATCTCAAGAGAATAC
>NZ_JAFKPJ010000097.1:0-365 GCF_019633765.1 Bacteroides sp. 11BF | reverse complement strand
TTGAAGTGAACTTTATCAATGACGGGCAACTTACTATCTTTTGATTTTATGTCGAACTCACGTTATTTATAAAAGAAAGTCTTCACACAGTCCCCATACACACATGCCATTCAGGCAGTATCCAACTATTACTGTTGTTCTACCATATTTTTATAAAATCTGCAAAGTATCAAATTTAACATTTCCATTTTAGGGGAGCCTATCATTCCAATATATAAACGAATAATACCAAACAAGACAGAAAATCGGAAGAAAAAATAAAATCTCAATAAAAAGAATCAAGTAAACAAAAGAAAGTTTCTATAATTAAGAGAATCTCATTGCTAAAATAAAAAAAGAGAAGAAATTTAGTTCTCACGGAACTT
>NZ_JAFKPJ010000096.1:0-374 GCF_019633765.1 Bacteroides sp. 11BF | reverse complement strand
TGCACACCATAGCATGATAGAAGCAGCGATTGCCATTTTCAGGCGATTTGTTTCTCGAAACCGGATTAGATTCGGAAACAGGTTAGTTTTTTCTGTCATACACTAAATTGTTCGGTTAAACATTAATTTGATAGTTTGTTTTAGGATTCCGGATTCGATTGTATTTCCGGAATAGGTTTGTAAAGGATTCGTTTTTTCTACTTCATAAGCGTAATTATTAGAGGTTAATGTATGTATGTCATTTCTTTCCTATTCCTTTCTGAACGATGTTGCCCTATTGATTTAACTGTTTGTTTTTTGTGTTAAGTTCTCACGGAACTTGGAAAAAGGTAATAAGTTTGCCATCAGGTATCTTTTGTGTTTGTTTATTGTTG
>NZ_JAFKPJ010000095.1:0-386 GCF_019633765.1 Bacteroides sp. 11BF | reverse complement strand
GTTCCCGCAAGCTCTGCCAATGGTCTAGTTATAACGTATAATACTGTCGATTTAGACTTACCAATCTCCTTTATAAATTCCTGAAATTACACTAACTGTCCCCCACCTTGACAGTCAGTACACTCAAACTGTCTCTTATGCTTACAAACACGTAATTTAGGCGGTTTTTAAGCAAAAGTCGTTAGTTTTCATAAATGTTATCTTATACTCTAATGAGATCTAGCTTGTGATAATAAGGCTGTTTTTCTTTGACAGCCTTATTAAGCACACTAATCAATGTCAATTCGAAGTTTTTGGTTTCCTACTTGGCCAACTTTGTTATCAGAAATTCCAAAACTCATTGCCTCCCGCCACCATATATTTATCGAGCCATTTTGAAAATGAAA
>NZ_JAFKPJ010000094.1:0-386 GCF_019633765.1 Bacteroides sp. 11BF | reverse complement strand
CCCTCTGTGGTGCATATTCCAATACGTAAATAAATCACCATGTTGTCTTTGCAATCAGAAATCGATTCTTTGTGCGCTGTTTCGCACGAACTTCTCCATTTAGGTCTGGATGGCGAACCCATCTACTCCGACCGTTTCCGTCAGTTAAATACGGATGTGTATCATCGTTGTGAGCATCTTTTCGGTTCACACGGACGTACTCTTGAAGAGGAAGCTTCTCTTTGTATCGCTTTGTTGACCGGCTATAATGCTACCATTTATAATCACGGTGATAAGGAAGATAAAATCCAGTCGGTTCTCAATCGTAGTTGGGATATCTTGGATACACTTCCCGTCTCGCTTTTGAAATGCCGTTTGTTGGTAGCCTGTTACGCCGAGGTCTTTGA
>NZ_JAFKPJ010000093.1:0-387 GCF_019633765.1 Bacteroides sp. 11BF | reverse complement strand
CTCCAGGTACTTATTTATGATTAATGGCACAGAATCTCTTTATCTAATATTAAGTTAACAAATACATTGTATTCATAACAAGTCACTCTGTTTCGAGGCAAAGATAAGAAAAACTTTTAATAAACGATAAATTGAGAAGCATTTTTTTATTTATATCATAAAATATGTTCCCGGGTTTTATAAAAGCCTCAACTATTCACAAAACAAAGTAGACTATTAGTAATACACAATGTTATCGCTAAAAGCCCATAATTCGGTTTCTAACAGGCAAATCCCAAAGCAGAGAAGACAAAATAAAATTCAGGGATTAAATAAATTATGATTTTAGTCGCGTCTGGAACTTCGATAAACAAGTTTAATGCTTCATGATCTATTAAGTACCTGGAG
>NZ_JAFKPJ010000092.1:0-434 GCF_019633765.1 Bacteroides sp. 11BF | reverse complement strand
GTTCTTTCAGTACTTTTACCATCTGTATTAGATTGATTATTAATGGTATACTAAGTGGAGTGTAAAACGGTGAAGATGCTTGGCCTAATATTATAATGCTTCTGAGTGGGAGGTATAATACCTATTTTCTACCTTATTCTTATGTATATACTTGGGATATAGTTGATTATCGTTTATAGGAAGAGTTGTAAACGCTATCCGCATGTTTCTTCTATCATATCAATGCTAACTGAATGAATGGAAATCTTAATATTATTAAATCTTTATCATATAAATTATGTTGGCATAAAAAAATATAGTAAAAAGTTGCAAGAGTATTAACTTCTTATTATCTTTGACCCCATAATAAATGCTAATAATTGCAAATGCAATGGTTAACTGGATTTGAGAGCTATCTATTGTTGTTTCGTGTGATTCCTAAGTACTGAAAGAAC
>NZ_JAFKPJ010000091.1:0-435 GCF_019633765.1 Bacteroides sp. 11BF | reverse complement strand
CTAACAGAACTTGGTGCACTGTAAGGTGTTTATTATCACAGGGTATGCGCATTTACGTACAGTTCTGCTTTTATTGTGAATAGCTTTGTAGACGGGAAATAAAAGATTGAAATGGCCTGTTGTTCTACTAAATGACCGATTATCTTGTTTGGTATTTAGTGTTTTATGACAAACTGAAGACTTTTTGCAATCCTCTCTGTCTACCCTGACATATATCGAAGTTTGTTTCTCTTGATTTGTTTCCGGAAGGAGCGTAGAGGGTGAGGAATATTGGGTTAGAATGAAAAAAAACTTTTGTGATTATTATCTATTTTTAAAATAATCGCTATATTTGCATCATTGTTAATCTAAAAAACAAAAAATATTCTGTTCTTTTTTAATACATTATAAAATGTGTTTCTTTAAAACCGATTAATTTGGTTATAGTTCTGTTAG
>NZ_JAFKPJ010000090.1:0-448 GCF_019633765.1 Bacteroides sp. 11BF | reverse complement strand
GGCAGATAATAAGTGTTATTCTTGTTCTCATGTTACTTTGGATTTTAGTGGATTTCATTATTTATTGCTTGCCTATCGGATGGTCCGGTTTCGGGTTCACGCGCACATAGTCCCCGTTGGGCGAGAAGGTCAGGATGTCCGTTGCTTCGTTGTAGGACACGTCGATACGGAAGCCGGTGTTCATGAACAGGTTGCCGTTCTCTTCCTGCAAGAGATAGGTTTCCGGCTTCAGTTTGCGGCGCAGCCCGCTACGCTTGAACACCGTCACCTTATAGGCTTCGCCCTCCTTGTAGATAAGCACGTCGGGCTTGCCCTCTACACTCTCCCAGTTTCCGCAAAGCAGGTCACGGCGGTTGTCCGCTACATCGCAGGATTGCAACACCATGACCGCCAGCCCGATTAAACACTTGCTGACTTGCAGCATTTTCGTTCTTGATATACTCATACG
>NZ_JAFKPJ010000009.1:0-217541 GCF_019633765.1 Bacteroides sp. 11BF | reverse complement strand
TAAGTACCTGGAGAACTTTGCTATTTTTTTATTTTTCTTGAATTACTTCTCTTTCTTTATTTCCATGGCCGATCTCTCTTATTTTCAATCCCGATAAACAATTGTGAATAATATATTTGCTCTTATGGACTACTGATATGGACAGGGCAGGAGACTCGGTAAATGCAACCGGCATTAACGACGAATGCTGCCGTCATTTAAGGCGACAGACGGTTGCTTTAATAATTCGGCCTTTGTGGTGACAGGAGTGGCTGTTATATGTAATAAACGCCCTATTTCAGTGTATTTTTTGTGGTTTCGGTCTTTTCTTTGCACACTTTTCATGCTTTTATGCAGAAAATCTATATCTTTGCAACCTAATTTAACATTAAAAGGTATGAGTTACAATTTGTTGAAAGGAAAAAGAGGTATTATTTTCGGTGCATTAAACGAGCAGTCTATTGCCTGGAAAGTAGCCGAAAGAGCCGTTGAAGAAGGTGCTGTTATTACATTATCAAATACTCCTGTTGCTGTCCGCATGGGACAGGTTTCTGCTTTGTCTGAGAAGTTGAATTGCGAAGTGATTGCTGCAGATGCCACTAACGTAGAAGATTTGGAGAACGTATTTAAACGCTCGATGGAAGTTCTCGGTGGTCAGATTGATTTTGTATTGCACTCTATCGGTATGTCACCGAACGTTCGTAAGAAACGTACTTACGATGATCTCGACTATAATATGTTGAATACTACCCTGGATGTTTCAGCTGTTTCATTCCATAAAATGATCCAGGCTGCCAAGAAACAAAACGCAATTGCCGAATACGGTTCTATCGTGGCATTGAGTTATGTAGCTGCACAGCGTACTTTCTATGGATACAACGATATGGCTGACGCTAAGGCATTGCTTGAATCTATTGCCCGTAGCTTTGGTTACATTTATGGTCGTGAGCACAATGTACGTGTAAATACGATTTCTCAGTCACCTACCTTTACCACAGCCGGTTCCGGTGTGAAGGGCATGGACAAACTGTACGATTTTGCCAACCGCATGTCTCCGTTGGGCAATGCTTCTGCCGACGAGTGTGCAGATTATTGCATCGTAATGTTCTCTGATCTTACCCGTAAGGTGACCATGCAGAACCTGTTCCACGATGGTGGTTTCTCGAGTGTTGGTATGAGTCTTCGGGCGATGGCTACTTACGAAAAGGGTCTGGACGAATATAAAGACGAAAACGGTAATATCATTTACGGTTAAGGCAATGAAAATACGGAAGAACTATATTCTCCTTGTTTTGCTAAGTCTGCTTTTCGCATCCTGCCGGGTGGGGAAGGCAGAGCCTGTCGCAGACCCAATGGAGGAAGAGGGGATTTCCGTAGTCAGATATGATAAGCTGTTGGACGAATACGTTCGTTTCAACAGCTTTTCTGCTTTACAAAAAATGAATCTGGAATATTCTCTGCCTACTAAACTGCTGATTGAAGATGTATTGGCCATCGGGCAGGTAAGTGACGACCATATATTCCAGCGACTGAAAACATTCTATTCGGACACCACTCTGATCCGTCTGATAGAGGATGTGGAAACCAGATATCCCGAATTGGGATCTGTCGAGAAAGAGTTGACCAAAGGCTTCGGGAAACTGCAAAAGGAAGTGCCGGATATCATGATCCCCATGATATACACACAAATTTCGGCATTCAATGAATCCATCGTTCTGTCCGACAGCGTACTGGGCATCAGCCTTGACAAGTATATGGGTGAAGATTATCCGCTTTACAAGCGTTTCTATTATGGTTATCAGCGACGCACCATGCGTCCCGACCGGATTGTACCCGATTGTCTGGTGTACTATCTGATGAGCCAGTATCCTTTCCCGATGGATTACTCCCGTACACTGCTCGATGTGATGATGCACTTCGGTAAAATTAATTATGTGGTGCAGCACCTGTTGGATTATTCCTCTTCGGAAGAAGCATTGGGCTATTCGGATGTAGAGAGAGAATGGTGCAAAGAGAACCAGCAGCAGATGTGGAGATATATTCTTGAAAAAGATCATCTGCATGCAACAGATCCGATGGTGGTACGCCAATATACCCGTCCGGCTCCTTTCACTAATACTCTGGGCGAGAATGCGCCTTCGATGGTGGGTACCTGGATTGGTACAAAAATCATCACTTCGTATATGAAACATCATAAAAAAACAACCTTACGGCAATTGCTCGAAATGAACGATTACGAACGTATGTTCACCGAATCTCGTTTTAATCCGTAAAATTCTTATTATAAAAATCCCTTGTTCATGGATACCGCTCTCTATCTTTTGCCCGTTACATTGGGCGACACTCCCATCGAGTCTGTATTACCACCCTACAATAAAGAAATTATTCAGGGAATCAAGCATTTTATTGTCGAAGATGTCCGTTCGGCCCGCCGTTTCCTGAAAAAGGTGGATCGTGAGATTGACATCGATTCGCTCACCTTTTATCCCTTAAACAAGCACACTTCTCCTGAAGATATTTCCGGTTACCTGAAACCGTTGATCGGTGGATTGTCTATGGGAGTGATTTCGGAAGCCGGTTGTCCGGCCGTTGCCGATCCGGGAGCCGATGTCGTGGCTATTGCGCAACGTAAGAACCTGAAGGTAGTGCCGTTGGTGGGCCCTTCGTCTATCATTCTTTCTGTGATGGGATCGGGATTTAACGGACAAAGCTTTGCCTTTCACGGATATCTGCCTATAGAGCCGGCTGAGCGTGCCAAAAAGCTCAAAGCTCTTGAACAACGGGTATATGCCGAACATCAGACACAGCTGTTTATAGAAACGCCCTATCGGAATAATAAGATGGTGGAGGATATTTTGCATAACTGCCGTCCGCAAACACGTCTTTGCATTGCAGCGAATATCACCTGTGAGGGTGAGTACATCCGCACCAAGACCATCAAAGAGTGGCAGGGAAAAGTGCCCGATCTGACTAAGATACCTTGTATTTTTCTCTTATACCAATAACCTGTTTCAGGTGTTCATATTCCAACTCAAAGCATTCGCCGAAGAAGTGAGTGCCTAAGTTGTGTTCTATCTGTTGGAAAGTCCACAGTTTTCCTCCTTTGAACCGTGGATCGCAGAGGATAGAATCATCTTCCATTTCGACAATAAACAGATAAATCAGACGGTTGGTCTGTGCATTTTCGAAATGATAGGAGATGGTAAATGTAGGTTTCAGATCCGAAGCTTTTGGGAAAGCATTACTCAATAAGCGGTTGGCACCTTCGGCCAACGTTTCTCCGTACCGGAGGTAACATTCCATCGGTATATCCACTTTGAACTTGTCGAGAATACAGCTTTGCGGACGATTGCAAAGGAACAGCATGCCATGGGTAGAGACGGCAATGCGTATTACCGGGTTGATATAAGCATTCTTGTAGTTGATGGCTTCTACGGCCAGGCTTTTTCCAATGACGTCGCCACGGGTGTTGACGATGGGCACATATTCTGTATGGGCCATTACATGATTAAAATAACGGATGCCTATCTGGTTGAACAGAATACTGAGGATAAATATGGCAGGCGGCAATATGTGGTAAAGCACCAGCGTGGAAGTCGGAGTGAGAGGGTGTGCTATCAGGATAGTCAGACTGATAACGGCAAAGTGCAGAATACCCAGAATCAAAACAACCCGTGCCGATACGACAGCCGATTCCGCTCCCTGGGCAAACAGTCGGCGGTTGCACTGGGCACTCTGGCGCAGGTAGTGGTTAATGAACCTTCTCCTGTGTAAGAAAAGAATAACCATTGGAATCAGTATACTGACTTCAAGTGTCAGGGGCAAAGCTCCTACCGGGACAAAATCTCCGGGAATGAGACTTGCCAGAGTCAATAGTGTCAAAATTCCCGTAGAGATATAAAGGATAAAATTGGGTATACGCGCCCCGTTACGGGACAGGGACCTGTATGAAAAGATAAGTCCGATACCTGTACCGATATAGATTGATATGTCCTGTGTTATAAATTCGCATAAAAGGATGGAAACAATAACAGGGATAAAGCCCAATGACATATTAAATGCGGAAGAAAGTACTCCTTTGTTACCCATATGTTTTTTATTGTATTATTTTGCCGTTTACTTGTAAAACAAACAAGGAGCCTGTTATGTTCTTACTACTTCTTATTAAATCGGATATGTTTTTCCGCATGATATGATGAACGTACTAATGGTGCGCTTTCTACTTGTTCGAATCCCTTTTTGAGCCCTGTTTCTTTATAGATGGCGAATTGTTCCGGGGTAATGTATGCCACAACCGGATAGTGTTTATGGGTCGGTTGCAGGTATTGTCCGATGGTAAGGATTTTGCAACCGACGGCAATCAAGTCGTCCATTAACTCCTCCACTTCGGCAGGAGTTTCGCCCAAACCGACCATAATACCCGATTTGGCTGTTGTACCGCTCTCGGCTATCTGACGGATCACCTCCAGGCTGGTGTGATAATTGGCCGCACTACGCACTTGTGGGCTGATACGTTTTACGGTTTCCATGTTGTGGGAAATGATTTCCGGACCGGCTTCTATCACTTGGGAAACCAGTTCCTTGCGCCCCTGGAAGTCGGGGATCAGTACTTCGGTGGTCGTTTCCGGATTCAGGCGTTTGATTTCACGAATTGTTTGCGCCCAATGGGCGGCGCCCAGGTCGGGTAGATCATCGCGGTCCACCGATGTGATGACTGCATGTGAGAGCTTCATCAAGGCAACCGATTCCGCAACGTGCAACGGTTCGTCAGGGTCCAGAGGCAAAGGACGCCCGGTCCGGGTATTACAGAATTTGCAACTGCGGGTACAGATGTCACCGGCAATCATGAACGTGGCCGTACCTTTTCCCCAGCACTCGCCCATGTTGGGGCAGCGCCCGCTGCTACAAATGGTGTGCAGGCAGTGCGATTCGACAATACGTTTGGTTTCCGTATAGCGTTCGTTGGCTCCGATACTGATCTTAAGCCATTCGGGTTTGCGTACCCGTTGATCGTTTCCCATATGATAGTACTGTTTTGTTTAATGATAGAGAGGCTGTCTCAAAGCTCACCACAGAGGACACAGAGTAACACGGAGTATACTTTAAATTGTTGATGATTAGTAAAAAAAGACTCTGTGCTACTCTGTGTTACTCCGTGGTGAAAAGACTTTTGATACAGCCTCCTGAAGCGGTTTCTTATAAATTGTTCAGGAAAAAGTTCGTTAACTTCGTATACAGATGGTTCCGGGTATTTCCGCCATAAATGCCGTGATTCCGGTTGGTATATACCTGCATGTCGAACTGTTTTCCAAGCTGTACCAGGTGTTCGGCATATTCGGTACAGTTCTGGAAGTGAACGTTGTCATCTGCCATACCGTGTACCAAAAGCAGGTTTCCATGCAAGTTGTCTGCACGGCTGAATGCTGAGGCAGCTTTGTAGCCTTCAGCATTTTCTTTCGGAGTACGCATGAAGCGTTCGGTATATACAGTATCGTAATATTTCCAGTCTGTAGGTGCGGCAACAGCGACTCCGGCTTTAAATACCGGTGTACCTTCGCTCATACTCATGATGGTCATGTATCCGCCGAAGCTCCATCCCCAGATGCCGATGCGTCCTTTGTCCACATAAGGCAGGCCACCCAGATATTTGGCAGCTTCCACTTGGTCTTTTGCCTCTTTTACGCCCAGGTTCAGATAGGTGCACTTCTGGAATTCGCTTCCACGACCTCCTGTGCCGCGACCGTCCACACAAGCCACTACGTAGCCAAGACTTGCCATGTATGTTTCCCAGCTGATTCCCCATTTGTCCAGAACCTGTTGCGAACCCGGACCGCTATACTGGAACATCAGTACCGGATAGCGTTTTGAGGGATCGAAGTTCACAGGTTTCATCATCCATCCGTTCAGGTCTACTCCTTCTGTGGTCTTGAAAGTGAAGAATTCCTTTTGCGGTATGGCATATCCGGCTAACTTTTCTTTCAGTTTATCATTGGTCACCAAAGTTTTCAATACTTTACCCGTATTGTCATTCAGTGTAATCAGCATCGGAGTATCGAGGCTGGTAAACTTGTTCATAAAATATTTCATCGAACTGCTGAAGATCGGGCTGTTGGTTCCTTGCTGATTGCTCAGTTTCACCTTCTTGCCTTTACGGTCTATCTTGTATACAGCCTGGCGCATCGGACTCTCTTCGTTGCTGGTGTAATAGAACTCGTTGGTATCCGGATTCCATCCGATGAAGCTTTTTACTTCATAATTGCCGCTGGTCACCTGCTTAATCAGGTTGCCGTTCATGCTATACCAGTACAGGTGCGGATATCCGCTCTTGTCGCTTACAAAACTGAAATTGTCCGGATAGAACCGGATGTTGTCGAATACGTTCTCGTTGATGTAATAAGGAGATTCATCACGTAAAGCCAGCTTGCATACTGTACTGCGGGGATCGGCAAAATACATGTCGAAGCGGTTTTGATGACGGTTCAGCGTCATAATGGCCAGTTTGTTCGGATCTTGTGTGAAACGGATGCGTGGGATATAACCATCGGCGTCTATCGGCAGTTTTACCTGACGGGTCACTTTTGATTTGATGTCGAACGTATGTACCGATACCTTAGAGTTGGGATAACCTGCCTTGGGATATTTGTACGTATACTCGCCCGGGTAGTCCTGCAACGCATTGTTGCGTGGAGCTTCGCCGGCAAACAGCGGGAAAGTGTATGATGGCACTTCCGACTCGTCGAAGCGGACATAAGCCAGCATGGTATTGTCGGCATTGAACTCCAGGGCACGGTTGAAACCGAACTCTTCTTCATATACCCAATCGGGAATACCGTTCAGCACGCTGTTCAGTTTGCCGTCTTCCGTCACCTGCGATTCGCTGTTGCCATACAGGAGCTTCACCAGGAAGATGTTATTGTCGCGGACAAATGCCACCAGATTGCCGTCCGGTGAGAATACCGGAGCTTGCTGCGGGCCGCCATCCGAGAGTTTTTCTACGATATTGTTGGTAGTAACCCCTTTATCGTTCCGTTTCACCGGATACAGATAGTGGACTGCCGTATAAGAGTGACGGTAGATAGGGGTTGTTTCCGTTGCAATCAGAATTTTTGATCCGTCCGGTGAAAACTGATAGCTGTCGAATTTCTTGAAAGGACATTCGCGAGCTTTGGCCACATCGAATACCACTTCCACCGGTTCACCCGTGCGGAAGGAATATTTCACGATTTGTGTGCCTTCGGCATTTCTTTGTGTGTAGTGTTCGCCGTCCGGCATGGGAACCACACCATAGATGTTTTCGGGACTGAACTTGCCTGAGTTGATCTCTTTCAGGTCGAGTGCTTTGCCTCCTTGTGCGAAGCCGGCAAGGCAGCACAGACAGAAAAACAGAAAAATGAATTTTCTTTTCATTGGCTTTAGATGATTTTTAGGTTGTTTCTATAGTGCCGGCAAAGGTAAGGATAAACGGTGAGCCTTCAAAACGAGAGGGTTAAAATATCTGTGAAATAGCGTTCGGAAACGAAAAAAACAGAGCCTCTGTTGGCTCCGGGCAGAGGCTCTTCCGGGTACAGACAGAGCCTCCGGAGAGCAGAAACGGAGCCTCCGTCCCGGACGTTGGAGACACGGAAAGTGGGCCAGCCTCCAAGCCACCTCTCAAACAGTGCTGTATCCCTTTATTCATGGGTGTTTGAGCGTGTTCGAAAAACTGACTGAAATCGATTGGTGGGCCATATAATAAATACTAACAAAAAAAAGATATATGAATATATCAGTTCAGATCGTGCGCAATCGGTGAGAAATGATTCTGGATTTGTCGGGAGTTATCCCCCTTTCATCGGTTTTGCTACTGTTATTGACGAAAAAGCCTTTCCGGGTGGTGGCAAATGACCTATCTTTGTGGACGAAGATTAGATGAAATAATTAACAATGAAATGATATATGGAAAAGAAAGAGTTTTCATCTCCCGCTCGGAGATACGGTAAGTTTTTTATTGCCTTTATTTTTATAACGGCAGGAGTGCTTCTACTGGCCCGTAATCTGGGATGGATTACTTATGCCCTGTTTGACCTATTGGTGTCCTGGCAAATGCTTCTGATTCTCTTGGGAGTATACCTGATGTTGCGTCGTCAGATTCTGCGGGGATTGATTCTGGTTGGCATCGGGGCCTATTTAATAAGTCCGCATCTGGGATGGTTTCCGGCGGGAGTCCATATCACTCTTTTCCCGATTATATTGATTGTTATTGGACTCGCTTTTTTATTCAGGCCGAAACGTGCCCGGCACGAACGGATGCGGAGGGGAAACTTTGCCAGCAGCCAATATAACTCTACGGATGGAGTGCTTCACTCGGAGAATACCTTCAGCGGTATCAGGCAAGTGGTGCTCGATGAATTCTTTAAAGGCGGGACGATACAGAATTCGTTTGGCGGGACGATTATTGACCTGCGGCGTACGACCCTTCCCGAAGGTGAAACGTTTCTCGATATTGATTGTACATTTGGTGGAATAGAAATTTATGTGCCTTCCGATTGGAAAGTAGTGTTTCGGTGTAACACCTGCCTGGGCGGATGTCAAGACAAACGTTTTGGTGGAGGTGTGATCGACCAGAACCGGATATTGGTCATCCGGGGCGACTTGACATTCGGAGGTATTGAAATAAAAAGTTGAAAATAAAACATGGATATACATCCTATACAAGAATCTTCCCGACGGTGGATGACGGCATTGATATTGGCCGTTGCCGCAGCAGGGATACAAACAGCATTACTTTGGGGCTATGCCGGGGCCGACACGCTTCCGGCTGCAATAGACGGCTTTTTATCCGTCGGTTTGCTTTGCCTCCTGGCCTATCTGGCATGGTATGTCATCGGCCTCGTCTCCATATTGCAAACAGATCTGCTGATAGCCGCCCTGGCGCTGCTTTTTTGGCTGGCGGGAGGCTTTGCCGTGCAATATGTGATGGAACAGAACCTGGGACAAGTCTATGCGTCTTTCGGAGAGACGCTCCCTTTCCGCATACTGTTCGGAGCATTGGCTTGGGGAGTGATGATGTTGTGGTATCGTTTACAGTCGTTGAGCACTGTTCAGGAGGAGATATTAGAAGAGGCTGTTTCAAGAGAAGAAGCCCTTCGTGAAGAACTGAAGCAGACCGGATGCCGCGAAGAGAAAGCGTCGTCGGAAGAGGCGGAATGCATTGACCGCATCACGGTGAAAGACGGTACGCATATTCACCTGATCTGTACCGACGAATTGCTGTACATACAGGCATGTGGCGATTACGTCACATTAGTGACCCCTTCGGGACAATATGTCAAAGAGCAGACGATGAAGTACTTCGATGCCCATCTGCCGTCGGCCGGATTTGTGCGCGTACATCGCTCTACGATAGTAAACGTGACACAAATATCACGGGTGGAACTCTTCGGGAAAGAGAACTATCAACTCTTACTGAAAAATGGGGTCAAGCTGAAAGTGAGTAACTCCGGATATAAGCTGCTGAAAGAACGGCTGGAGCTATAATAACTCCTATCTGGGAATAAACGGAAGGGTGTAGCCATACGAAGCGGATGGCTACACCCTTTTGTGCCTGGGGCTACACCCTTTCCTCCGGATGGCTACACCCTTTCATAAAAATCTTATGGAGAAAGGACCGGTAGCCGGAATAGATTTATTATATTTGCACTAATTGCAAAAATATAATATTCTATGACTGAATCGGCTCCGATGCCTTTATACAACGAGTTTACTTTCTTTCTGAAAAAATATTTTCCTTACAAGGTGCAGAAGATATCTCTCAATGCGGGTTTTACATGTCCCAACCGGGACGGAACGAAGGGGCTGGGAGGCTGTACATATTGTAATAACCAGACATTCAATCCCGAATACTGCAAAACGGAGAAATCCGTCACCCGGCAACTTGAAGAGGGGAAGCAGTTCTTTGCCCATAAATATCCGGATATGAAATATCTGGCTTATTTTCAGGCTTATACCAATACTTATGACGAACTTGAAGGACTGAAACGGAAATACGAAGAAGCTCTGAGCGTAGATGGTGTAGTGGGATTGGTCATCGGTACACGTCCCGATTGCATGCCGGATCCTCTGCTGCATTATCTGGAAGAGCTGAATAAACACTCTTTCCTTTTGGTGGAGTATGGCATTGAAACTACCCGGGATGCTACACTCAAACGTATTAACCGGGGGCATACCTATGCCGATACGGTAGAAGGTGTCCACCGGACCGCAGCGTGTGGTATTTTAACCGGGGGACACGTCATTCTCGGTCTTCCGGGAGAGAGCCGCGAAGGGATCATTGCCCAGGCGGCAGAGTTGTCACGTTTGCCCCTGACTACTCTCAAGATGCATCAGTTGCAGCTGATACGTGGCACGAAAATGGCACGTGAGTTTGAACTCCATCCCGAAGATTTTCATCTCTTTAGTGTCGACGAGTATATCGATCTGGTAATCGATTATGTGGAACATCTGCGTCCTGACCTGATACTCGAACGTTTTGTTTCACAATCACCTAAAGAACTCTTGATTGCACCCGACTGGGGATTGAAGAATTATGAATTTACAGCCCGCGTGCAAAAAAGAATGAAAGAAAGAGGTGCTTATCAGGGAAAGGCATACTCGGTTTAGAAAAAAAGAACTATTTTTGCGAAGCGAATGAGTTGCGAGTTACGAGTTGCAAGTTTAGAGTGCCGTTGGGTGTTGTTACTCGTGCCCCGTAATTAATTAAACTAAAATATAGAATGGAACAGAAAACAAGAATTAAAGGAAACGTTCATTATGTGGGAGTTAACGACCGTAACAGGCACCTCTTTGAGGGAATGTGGCCTTTACCCTATGGAGTTTCATATAACTCTTATCTGATTGATGATGAAATGGTGGCACTGATCGATACAGTGGATATTTGCTATTTCGAAGTATATCTTCGTAAAATTAGAAGTATCATAGGCGACCGTCCTATCAACTATTTGATTATAAATCACATGGAACCGGACCATTCAGGTTCTATCCGATTGATTAAACAGCACTATCCCGACATTGTAATCGTTGGCAATAAGCAGACTTTCGGAATGATCGAAGGCTTCTATGGTGTGACCGGCGAGCAATATCTGATAAAAGATGGTGATTTCCTTGCTCTCGGACGTCATAAACTGCGTTTTTACCTTACTCCGATGGTGCATTGGCCGGAAACAATGATGACATTTGACGAAACGGATGGTGTACTCTTCTCCGGTGATGGGTTCGGCTGCTTCGGTACGCTGGATGGCGGGTTTGTGGATACACGCATGAACATCGATCACTATTGGGGCGAAATGGTGCGTTATTATTCCAATATCGTCGGAAAATACGGTTCGCCCGTACAGAAAGCTTTGCAAAAACTGGGAGGACTTCCCATTTCGACCATTTGCTCTACACACGGTCCGGTATGGACCGAAAATATCACTAAGGTGGTAGGCATTTACGATAAACTGAGCCGTTACGATGCAGACGAAGGTGTGGTGATTGCTTACGGAAGCATGTATGGCAATACCGAACAGATGGCGGAGGCCATTGCTGCCGAACTGTCGGCCCAGGGCATTAAAAACATCGTGATGCACAACGTCAGCAAGAGCAATCCTTCTTATATCCTTGCCGATATCTTCCGTTACAAAGGATTGATTGTCGGTAGCCCGACTTACAGCAACCAGATTTTCCCGGAAATAGAGTCGCTTTTGTCCAAAATACTGGTACGTGAGTTGAAAGGACGTTATCTGGGCTATTTCGGTTCGTTCACATGGGCCGGTGCCGCCGTGAAACGTATGGCCGAGTTTGCCGAAAAAAGTAAATTCGAACTGGTCGGCGACCCTGTAGAGATGAAACAGGCCATGAATGATATCACCTATCAACAGTGTGAGAATCTGGCACGTGCCATGGCCGACCGTTTAAAAAAAGACAGAGTATAAGTTACCCCTAATTTATTAACCTGATAAAAACAATCGAACATGAGACTAATCATTCAGCCGGACTATCAGTCCGTTTCTCAATGGGCAGCACATTATGTTGCTGCTAAGATCAAAGCTGCCAATCCTACTCCGGAAAAACCTTTCGTATTGGGTTGCCCCACCGGATCATCTCCTCTGGGTATGTATAAGGCACTGATCGACCTGAATAAAAAAGGAATCGTATCGTTCCAGAACGTTGTTACTTTCAACATGGACGAATATGTGGGACTGCCGAAGGAACATCCGGAAAGCTACTATTCTTTTATGTGGAACAACTTCTTCAGCCATATCGACATCAAACCGGAGAACACGAACATTCTGAATGGGAATGCTGCCGATCTGGATGCTGAATGTGCACGTTATGAAGAGAAGATTAAATCGTATGGTGGTATCGACCTATTTATGGGAGGTATTGGTCCCGACGGTCACATCGCTTTCAACGAGCCGGGTTCTTCACTGAGTTCTCGCACTCGTCAGAAGACACTGACTACGGATACGATTATCGCTAACTCCCGCTTCTTCGATAATGATATCAACAAGGTTCCCAAAACTTCGTTGACAGTCGGAGTAGGTACTGTGCTTTCTGCTCGTGAGGTGATGATTATCGTAAACGGCCACAACAAAGCACGTGCATTGTATCATGCCGTAGAAGGTGCTATTACTCAGATGTGGACTATCAGTGCGTTACAGATGCACGAGAAGGGTATCATCGTTTGTGACGATGCTGCTACTGCCGAACTGAAAGTAGGTACTTACCGTTACTTCAAGGACATCGAAGCAGATCATCTCGATCCGCAATCGTTGCTGAAGTAATACATAAGCATAAAAATAAAGAAGAGGATAGGTCAATCGTTTTTTCGGCCTATCCTCTTCTTTTTATCGGTCTGATACATGAAGCCCGGTTGGGCGGGGCTAATCTTTCAGACCGTCTTTGATCCCTTCCATTGCTTTCTCGCCTTTCTTCACAGCTTTTTGGGTACCTTCTTTCACATCTTTTGCTGCATCCTTCGCTGTGTCTTTGGCTTTCTCAAAAGCGTCTTTGGCACCCTCTTTCAAGTCATTGCCTATTTTCTTCAGCTTCAGGGCGGCATAAGTGGATTCCAGTTTTACTATCTCGTCCTTTTCGTTCGAGGTCATTTGCTCACTGAATTTGTTATAACTGTCTTTTAGCTTCGTAAATTGCTCGTCAGCTTTTTCCCAGTCGGCTTTTGTATAGTCCTGGGCGTTTTTCTGTACGTTTTCGACAAAAAGCTTGAAGCCGTCCAGATACGACTCCTTTGTTTGGCTGCATGCGGTGGCAATGGCCAGTACTAATGCAAGGAATAATACTTTCTTCATAATCAAATACTATTGTTTAGGTTTTATATATTAACACCGTGTATTTGAAAATTGTTTGCCCGGGTCAGGATTCTTCCAGTTCCCCTTTGCCTTGCCGGACGATGGTTACCTCTCCGTCAGTACAGTTTACGATGGTCGAAGGTTCGATTCCGCCGATTCCTCCGTCGATCACAAGATCTACCTGGTCACCGAACTTCTCGTCTATCAGCTCCGGGTCAGTGATATACTCTATGTCTTCATGTTCGTCATGGGGCAGGGTAGTGGTCATGATCGGAGCATCCAGCAGACGCGCGATCTCCCGGATGATGTGGCTGTCCGGCATACGGATACCCACTTCCTTCCGGTTACGGAAGATTTTAGGCAACCGGTTCGTTCCGTTCAGAATAAAGGTGAAGGGACCGGGCAGGTTGCGTTTCATCAGTTTGAAGATATTATTGTCTACCTTGGCATATTCGCTGATACTGCTCAGGTCGTAGCAGATGATAGAGAGATTGTTTTTCTTTGGGTCTATTTCCTTAATCCGGCAGATGCGTTCGATGGCACGTTCCTTCAGGCCGTGGCAACCGATGGCATACATGGTATCTGTGGGATAGATAATCAGTCCCCCGTCATTCAGCAGGTCCACAATCCGTTGCAGGTCCTGGGGATTATTGTTTTTCTCGTAAAGTTTGAGTATCATAATTGTTCGTTATTTAATCTTCTTTTTTAAGAAATCAAGTGCTTTTTCTACGGCTTTTTCCTTTACTTTTTCCTTCACGGAATCTTTATTGGCCGTAGTTGCCGAATCTAGTCCCAGTTTTTTCCCTATTTCGCTGATTGCCTTATCTGTGACTGCTTCCACTGCCTGGTTGGTCATGCTTTTCGTATCCAGTGAAACTTTGGGCGAAGAGAAAGTGCCCCCTATTTTCAGGTCGAGTGTAGTCAGTTTGGCAATATCACCCGCTGATGCCGGTAGCTTGATTTTTCCCGAGTAGTCGATGGTCTGGTCAAGTCCCGTACTTCCTGAAAGGTTCATCACATAGTCTCCTAACTTAATGTCGAACGGTTCGGTAGACACCCTTCCCTCCTTGATGGTGAAGTCCAGCGTCATGTCCTTCACTTTCATTTCTTTGAGTTCAGGCTTCTTCACGGCATCGGCTATCTGGTCGATGACCTTTACACCGCTGAGGCTAAGGTCTTTGGTCGAAAGGCTGCCATTGCCTTGCATCGTATCCATGACGGGCTCCATCCGGTTGTCGAGCAAAGTCTGCACATGCATGTTGCCGGAGAAGTTTCCTTTCAGATTCTCGAAAATAGGAGCCATTTGCTGTACCATATTCAATTCTTTGTAGGCTTGTGCAAAGCTGAGTCCCTCCAGGCGGAACCCCGCATTCATCTCCGGTTTTTTTAAGTCGGCGGTAGAATAATATCCGTTCATAATAACCTTGCCTCCCATGGTGTTCATCGACAGGTTTTTCATATCCACTTTTCCGTCTTTTACAACCAGTTTTCCATTCATATTCGTAAAGGCCATCTTGTCGAACAATACCTCTTTCAGGTTGGCATCCATCTGGAAATCGATATTGCGTGGAACCTCTATCAGGCTGGCTGCTTCATCGGGCGAAACTGCCTGTGCCGTTTGGGTGGTAGTATCGGTTGAGGCTGTCATAAAGTCGTTCAGGTTGAGATGGTTCGACCGGACATTCAATGTACCTTTCAATGTAGTGCCTTTCAGAGCATAACCCATGTAATTTTCGAACCGGCTGTCGGCGGTAAGGTCGTTCTTGCCAATAACTACTGTGGTCTCGCTGAGTTGCAGATATTTCGGAGTGAAAGTGAACAGTGATTGTCTGATTTCTACATCAGGTATCTCTTTCATTTTTAGTTTCATGTCGCTAAGGGCGATGGTACCCGATGCGGAGAAACGGTCATATTGCTCTTTTTCGATGTACGAAAGGCGTCCGCCCATCTTCATATCCGCACGAATGGTGCCATTCAGTTCCATGTCGTCCAACGGGTATACTTGCTTGATCATTCCTAAATTAAGCACTCCCTTTGCTTCGGCTGTAAAGTCCGGATCGCTGACCGGTGTCTTTATATCGGCAGTCAGGCTAAACGGGTTGTTTGCCAGACGGAAGCTGAAAGGACGAATGTTGATTTCTGTCAGGTCGATATTACCTCCCGGGTTACGTACTTGTGCGTCAATGTTGATCTGGTCGACTCCTGCCGGCAGGGACGGATAACGGAACATGGCATTCTTTACTGATAACCGCACATCGAACCGGGGGACGGTATCACCTTGCAATACTCCTTTTGCCGTGGCTTCGAGGGTAGCGGTTCCGTCTGTTTTCAGATTCTTGAATTCTTTGGAGTAGATGGCTGGTATCAGGGACAGAATTTCCTTAAAGCCCACTTCGCTGGTATTGAGCTTCAGGTCCATGTCGATGACAGGATCTTTCAGTTCTACCCATCCGTCGATGCCTGCCTTAATGGCATTGAGACGAAATTCATTCTTTTTCAGTGTGAATTTGTGATGTACGAGGTCAGCGTCCACGTCCATTTTTGCATAGATGTTGGCTTGTGAGAGGAAGGGAATACCATTCATCTTATAAGTCAGGGCTTCGGTCTCTGCTTCTAAATTGAGCAAAGTCTGGTCGCTGCCCAGGTCGCCCGAGCAAAGCGCGTTGAAATTGTGTATGTCGGCATATATGGCGGACTGTCGGTCGTCATACACCACATTCATGTTCTTGATAACAAAACGCTGAAGTTTAATCCGGAAGGGAGAAGATTCGCTGCTCTCCGATGTCTCGCTGACGGTGGCTGAATCGGGTTTCATGATATCCCAGTTGGCTTTGCCGTCAGGAAGTACGATGGCATGTAGCCAGGTATCTGTGACAGATACTTTGGAAACATCGTATCCGCTGTCTCCGAAGAGCGAAAACAGGTTAATGGCGGCAGTAACTTCACCGGCTTTCACCAGCGTGTCGTTTTCAAACGCTCCTGTTCCTTTCAGCCAAAAATCGTTTAGGGTAACGGAAGCTTTCGGGAAATTACGGAACAGGCTGATGTCGAGGCTGCTGAAATCGAACCGGGCGTTCAGCATTTTGTTTCCTTCGGTTTTTACGATACCTTCAATTTTGCCGCGGAAGGCAAAAGGAAGGAGTAACATCAGTATCAGGATGACACCGATGACGATTGCTGTAATTTTGAGTCCTTTTTTCATAATTGCACTGGTTGTTAGGTTGATAGTGGTAACAAAGTTAATAATAAAAGACGAGAAGTCCAAGGTGATGATGGATTATGTTTGGATAGGAGCAAGTTAAGCNAAGTTAATAATAAAAGACGAGAAGTCCAAGGTGATGATGGATTATGTTTGGATAGGAGCAAGTTAAGCTCACCACAGAGTAACACGGAGTCTCACAGAAAATTTAAGTACCTATAATAAAAGATTAAAACTCTGTGAAGTTCCGTGTTACTCTGTGGTGAATCGACTTCAAGACCATTGAAGAAATGAACTTATCTTATTTCTTCTTTTTTCGTAATTCCTCTGCGATTCGCCATTGTATGGCCGCTTCTGTCTCTTTCCCCACCTTCAGCAGTGCATCTCCAAAAAGTTCGTGTGCACCCGGATGTTCCGGTTTCAAGGTGGTTGCTTTGTCGAGATCGGCCAAGGCACCTTCCGTATTCTCTGTTTTCAGACGGAGTTTGCCCCGGTTGTAGAGTGCCTTGAAATCTGTCGGACGAAGACTGACTGCCCGGTTCAGGCAACTCTCGGCATCAAAGAACTCTTTCTCGTTGAAAAGTGTGATTCCTTTCCGTATCCATGCATCGGTGTATTCGGGATACAGTTCGATTGCTTTGTCGTAATTGGCCAGTGCAGCCCGGGTATCATGTGCCTGGGTGATGCATTCGTTGCCCATCAGCAGATATTCCCGTGCATACTTTTGCAGACTTTTTTGCTGTGCGGCCATTTGTTCCTGTAACTTCCTTTTCTGTTCACGCAATAGGTTGATGACACCCAGTTTCCGGCGGATCAGTCTCCGGGCGGTAGGCTTCTCTATGTCGTAACGGGAGTGGATGGCCAAGAAAAACTGTTCAAGACACGATTCGAAATCTCCTTTGTCGAAAGCACGGGCAGCTGCGGCATATTGCACATCGGCTTGTGCTTGTTTCAGAGCTTTGTCAATAGCTTGCCGGTTATTGAACCTTCCGGAAAAACTTACGATTTCGGGACGGACAAAGATGTCGGCACGGCTGACAGGCTTTTTTAATTGAATGCCTTCGAGCGAGGTGCAACGGCTGAGAGCTACGTATGCCTGTCCTCCGGCGAACACTCCGCCGGTGAAGTCGATAACTACGCGACTGAAGGTTAATCCCTGGCTTTTGTGTACGGTGATGGCCCATGCCAGCCGAATGGGATATTGAGTGAAGGTGCCTAACTCTTCTTCTTCGATCTCTTTCTTTTCTTCATTGTACTTATAGCGAATGTTTCGCCATGATTCACGGTGGACATCGCACTCTTTACCGTTATCGGTGATGACATAGATGATACCGTCGTTATCGATTCCGCTTACTACACCGATGGTCCCGTTCACCCAGCGGCGTTCAAAATCGTTCTTGATAAAGATGATCTGTGCTCCGGGTTTCAAAGTCAGGTCCTTGGATGTCGGCAGGCTGCTTTCGGGAAAATCTCCGTTGATTTCGCCTTCGAATACTACCGGATCTCCGGGGAGTTCGGCAAGCCGTCGGTCATTGATGGTTTCCACCGTATCGCGACGGGTGGCAAGGGTGATGTACATATCCTCTTCCGAGGCATCGATGGGAGCGCCATAACGGGTATTGAGCAACTGAAGGTCGGCGGCTCCGGCAGCTCCGCTGCGAATGTGATCGAGTACGCTGACAAAAACCGCGTCCGACTGCCGGTATACCTTTTGCAATTCGATGGATACCAACTCTATTTCGTTGAAAACCCGTGCCGAAAAAAAGTAAGGAGTGGGATAGAAACGGTTGATAATTTCTCGTTCGTCTCCTTTGATCACCGGTTCCAG
The DNA here is from genome assembly GCF_019633765.1 of Bacteroides sp. 11BF. Classification (NCBI taxonomy): domain Bacteria; kingdom Pseudomonadati; phylum Bacteroidota; class Bacteroidia; order Bacteroidales; family Bacteroidaceae; genus Bacteroides; species Bacteroides sp. 11BF. The sequence goes on along the minus strand of NZ_JAFKPJ010000009.1, from coordinate 199,207 downwards.
CTGGAATACATCGCCCACCAGTAAAACCTGTTTCCCGCCGAATGGGTCACGCAGGTTGCGGCTGTATACTCGCAGGATGCGGTCTACGGCATCAATCATATCTGCCCGCACCATCGATATCTCGTCGATAATGACCAACTCTACCTGTTCCAACAGTTTCCGGTGGGGCTTGGTATACTTGAAGAATTCGTGGATACGTCCCCGTTGCAGGCTTAGGTTGGGGTCGTCGGGCAGCAATGGATGGAAGGGGAGCTTGAAGAAACTGTGTAAAGTACTGCCACCGGCATTAATGGCGGCAATGCCGGTGGGGGCCAGTACGATATGCTTTTTCTTGGTGTTCTTGCAGATATACTTCAGGAAAGTCGATTTACCCGTCCCCGCTTTTCCGGTGAGGAAAACCGATTGCCGGGTGTACTGAATCAGGTTCAGTGCATCCTGAAATTCTTTATTGCCGGTGTCTATAGTAAATTCCACGTCAGATGATACCGAAATGTTTTAATGCTTTTTGTATGCCGTCTTCGTCCACCGATGCAGTCACATAATCGGCTGCCTCTTTGACTTCGTCGTTTGCATTGCCCATGGCCACTCCGATGGCTGCATGGCGCAGCATGCTGATGTCGTTGCCTCCGTCGCCGAATGCCATTGTCTCTTCTAGGCGGATGCCGAAATGGCGGATGATTTTGTCTATCCCTTTTTGCTTACGGATACCTTTTGCCACAACATCTGTGAATGCCGGAAACCAGCGTCCGGACTCGCAGTGCGGGAGTAAAGGCAATATGTTTTTTTCGTCTTCGGTGGTGATGAACGGGGTCATCTGGAAGATCTCGGTTTGGGTAGCTTCGGCAGTAGTCTGAACGGGCAGGATGTCTACATGCAGGAACTCGTGGAAAATTTGGTTTACCAGTTCGTTGGGGTTGCAGACGGCTACGGTATGTTCGGCGACAAAGATGCAGGGAAAACCTTTCTCGTCCGAAAGGGCAGCAAGTGTCTTGACATCTTCTGTCGGGATGGAATGTTTGTAAATCACTTCATCTCCTACAAAGCAGTATCCTCCGTTCATGGTGATGTAACCGTCTATCAAACTTTGTTTCTGGAGGGCCGACAAGTTGTTAATAATCGCTTTCGGACGTCCGGTAGCAATGAAAATCTTAATTCCTTTAGCTTTGGCTTCGGTTATGGCCGAGAGGGCAGACGAAGGAATTTCGTGCGTGTTGAAACTAACCAACGTCCCGTCTATATCAAAAAACAGGGCTTTTATCATACGTCTTTTCTTTAATGGAGCACAAATGTACTGAAAAAGCCTGATATAGAGTAACTGAATACCACAATGATGGTAAATTTTAACTGCTGTCTGCTAAAATAGCTCATTTGGTTTCATTATGAAACAGATGAATTGTACATTTGCAGGCTGAACTTAAAAAGAGAACCCTTATGAAATATAACTTTGATGAAGTGATAGAACGCCGGGGGACAGACTCGGTGAAGTATGACGCAGTGCCGGAACGTTGGGGACGAAATGACCTGCTTCCGATGTGGGTGGCCGACATGGATTTCCGTACTCCACCTTTTGTGATAGAAGCTATCCGTCGCCGGTTGGATCATGAAGTGTTGGGATACACTTTTGCCTGCGAAGCCTGGTATACATCCATTATCAATTGGCAGAAAGAACGCCATGGGTGGAATATTACCCGGGAGATGCTGACATTTACTCCGGGAATTGTGCGTGGACTGGCTTTTGCTTTGCAATGTTTCACTGTTCCGGGCGATCGGGTGATGGTGATGCCTCCTGTCTACCATCCGTTTTTTCTGGTAACGGAACATAATCATCGGGAAGTGGTCTATAGCCCGTTGGTCTTGGAAGATGGACAGTATCAGATCGATTTCGAACGTTTCCGTACCGATGTGAAAGGATGCAAAATACTGATCCTTAGTAATCCGCATAATCCGGGAGGACGTGTATGGACCCGGGAAGAGTTGGCTGAGATTGCGGAAATCTGTTATGATAATCAGGTTTTGGTCATTTCGGACGAAATCCATGCCGACCTGACATTGCCCGGATATACGCATCCCACTTTTGCGTTGGTATCGGAGAAAGCCCGTCGGAATTCACTCGTGTTTATGTCGCCCAGTAAAGCTTTCAATATGCCGGGACTTGCCAGTTCGTACTGTATCATAGAGGATGAAGACATTCGTCGTCGTTTCCAGACGTATATGGAGGCCAGTGAGTTCAGTGAAGGACATTTGTTTGCTTATCTTGGAGTGGCCGCTGCTTATAGTAATGGAACGGAGTGGTTGGATCAGGTGCTGGAATACATTCAGGGAAATATTGATTTTACGGACGAGTATCTGAATGCGAATATCCCTGCAATACGGATGATTCGTCCCCAGGCTTCTTACTTGATTTTCCTGGACTGTCGCGAACTGGGACTGTCGCAGAAAGAATTAGTAAGCTTCTTTGTTGATGATGCACATCTGGCACTGAACGATGGTGCAATGTTTGGCAAAGAGGGAGAAGGATTTATGCGTCTTAACGTGGCTTGTCCGCGGAGTGTGCTGAAGCAGGCACTGGATCAGATAAAGCAGGCATACGGGAAGAAGCATGACACAATAGCATAATTTGTGGAATTTATATAAAAAGACTTTCAGGATGAAAAAAAATAGTTTCGAGACACAAATACTGCATACTCCTTTTGAGAAAGAGGATGCACATCATTCTCTTTCCATGCCGGTATATCATACTGCTGCTTATGAATTTGAAACTGCTGAAGAGATGGAAGCTGCTTTCTGTGGACGGACAGCCGGACATGCTTATTCACGAATTACAAACCCTACGGTGCAGTACTTCGAGCAACGTGTACAGGCTGTGACCGGTGCGCTGAGCGTGACGGCGTTGAATTCCGGAATGGCTGCCATCAGCAATGCTCTGATCACTTTGGCAAGTGCAGGAGCTAATATCGTGACTTCGGCGCATTTATTCGGCAATACCTATTCATTCCTGAAAAGTACGTTAGGAGCTTTTGGGGTAGAAGTACGTTTCTGTGACCTGACATGCCTTGAAGAAGTGGAGAGGCAGATCGATGAAAATACTTGTGCGCTTTTTCTGGAGGTTATTACCAATCCGCAGCTGGAAGTGGCCGATTTGAAAGCCCTTGCCGGTATTGTCCATAGTGCCGGAGTACCATTGCTGGCAGATACAACGGCGGTTCCTTTCCATGTGTTTCGTGCGGCGGATTTCGGAGTCGATATTGAGATTGTGTCCAGTACGAAATATATTTCGGGAGGTGCTACCTGCATTGGAGGACTGATAATTGACTATGGCACCTTTGATTGGGGGCATTCCGGTAAGTTGGCAGCTTTGAGTACAGATACCGGGAAGGAGGCTTTTACCGCCAAACTCCGTAGGGAGATTCATCGTAATCTCGGAGCATACATGACTCCCCAGGTAGCTTATATGCAGACACTCGGGCTTGAAACAATGGAAGTCCGGTTTGCCCGGCAGGCGGAAACATGTTTGAAACTGGCACGGTGTTTGCAAGAACTGCCGGAGGTTGAGTCGGTGAATTATACCGGCTTGGAGACCAATCCGTTTTATGAATTAAGTACCCGGCAGTTTGGTTCTCTTCCGGGCGCGATGTTGACGTTCGACCTTCCATCGCGTGAAATATGTTTTCGTTTCATAAATCGGTTGAGAATCATACGTAGGGCCACGAACTTATTTGATAATAAAACGTTAGCTATCCATCCGGCAAGCACAATCTACGGTTCGTTTACCGAGGAGCAGCGCCGGGATATGGACATCAGTCAGAAAACCATTCGCCTTTCGGTGGGGCTGGAACGGACTGATGACCTGCTGGAAGATATCATACAGGCTCTGAAAAGCTAAATTTATCATTTACAAACTTTATACAATGCTGCCAAAAAAAGAAAACCTGGAAGAAAAAGAGAGAACGAAACATACGGTTGATAGTCTGTATAAGGACTATGTCGACGACTTGTTTTCGTATGCTTTAGGATTCGGGTTTGATAAACAGGCAGCGATGGATGCCATTCATGACGTGTTTTGCAGGGTATGTATTCGTGAGAAGGATGTTCAGGAGATACAGAATCCTAAATTTTACTTGTTGCGTGCCCTGCGAAACCAATTGATTGACACCTATAAACTTAAACGGAACTATTCGGAGGTTCTTACCGGTGAGATTACCGATGAACTTCCATACAGAATCAAAATCACCGTGGAGGATGAAATGATCGCGGCGGAAGAACAGGCGGAAGTGTCACAGAAAGTCGATGAAATTCTGAGTGTGCTGACCGAACGCCAACGCGAGATTATTTATTTACGCTATATGCAGGAATGTTCCTATGAGGAAATTGCGGAGATCATGCAAATCAGTGTTCCTGCTTGTCGTAAACTGCTCTATCGGACCTTACTTAAACTGAAGCACAATAATACGTTAGTGCTCTTCTATCTCTTGCTTTCTATTAATGTTGGTTAAATAAGGCACCAATTTAAATTTTATTCGGGAAAAGTGGGTATGAAACCTGTGCCCGTTCGTGTTCTATGCAGACAATAGTGTTATTAAACTCTTTAAGCACCTATTCTGAATGGAAAAAACGAAGCGGGATAGCAGACATATTGATCCTTTGAAAGATGAAGAGAAATTCTTCCAGTGGTTAAAATTCAAGAGCGTTCGGATGAACAGGGAGCGCCTCTCGAAAGATGATCATGAGCGTCTTCGTCAGCGGATCCATGCTTCTCTGCGCATGTTGCGACGGAAACGAACCATCAGGAGAGGCGCTTATTATGGTATATCCGTGTGCATCGTTATTGCATTAGGAATCATTTCTTATTTGAATCGTTATGAGAGGGTGGAACCGGTAACGCCTGTTACTGAACAAAAAGCGGAGATTGTCTGGCAACCTTTGAAATCAGAAGATATCCGTCTGGTAAGTGGCGACAGTATAACTTCGTTCCGGCAAAATGTACACCTGCTCTTGAGTAAGGATGGATCAGCCATGGTCTACCACCCCAACAGCGGGCAAGAAAAGATCAGGATGGAACAGAATGAGGTCAATGAGTTGGTGGTTCCTTACGGTAAACGGTCGAAGGTGAAGCTGGAGGACGGAACAGAAATCTGGTTGAATTCCGGTTCTGTTCTTAAGTTTCCTACCCATTTCTCGGGAGAGAAGAGGGAAGTGAGCCTGAAAGGCGAAATGTATGCCGAAGTAGCCGCAGATAGCAAGAAGCCTTTCATAGTGCATACGGCACATTTCGATGTGCAGGTATATGGCACCCGATTTAATGTATCGGCTTATGAAGACGAGGCGGTTCCTTCGTGTGTACTTGTGGACGGCATAGTCGGATTTCGGCCGGAGTCCGGTCCTGAGATACGCATGAAAGCAAATGAAAAAGTGCTCTACGATGGGAAGCAATGTGAAAAAAGAAAAGTTAGTGCCTCCAGATATACCTGTTGGAAGGAAGGCTATCTGGAATTGGATGATGCCAATATGGTGGATGTACTGAATCGGATAGGACGATATTATAATCTGTCGTTTAACTTCGGTGACAAGAAGCAACTGACCGGTAAGAGATGTTCGGGAAAGATCTATTTATCCGATAATATTGATAATGTATTGACGACTATATCATTGCTGTATTCTACTGATTACAGGAAAGAAGAGCGGACTATTTTTATATCTGAGAACCCATAAAATGGTAGAGCCTATGGAATGACACTGAACACTATGACACACGCACACACACAACCCCCACAAAAAGGATAGAGTGATATCCTTCCTCTAACTTACACACACGACTACATATCAGAGCCGGGAAGCATGGTTATGCCCTCCGGGAAGGGATGCAATGGCCTGAAATTAGTATTATAACAACTGGAACAAAGCATGAAAAGAGAACGTATAGTAAGAACTGAAAACATTGATAAACAGAGAATAAAATATAGAGTATTGTTTGGCTTTATTTTCATTATGTGCTGTAATGGGGCAGCTTTATCGTCAGAGGATGTTAAGATGCCGGACTGGAAATTTTCTTTTAATCTGAAACGTGTGCCGATCATCCGGGTTTTTGATGAAATCGAGCAAAAGAGTGATTTTGTCTTTGCGTGGGCTTGCGATATAGACACCGAGATTCATAAGGAAATAAGTATTTGTGTTTCGGAAGAACCTATCCAAAGAGTGATGGAGAAGGTTTTAGAAGGATCGGGACTCGTTTTTCAGAGACTCGACAGGCAAATCGTGGTTTATCGTTTGTCGGAGCACAATGCCTGTAGAGCAACTGTTCGCAAGGATAGTGTGAGGGTAATGACAAAGGTGGGACCAAACGACTGATAGAGGGATTGGCACCGACTCTTTATCGTTTTTCGTTCCACTCTGTCAGGAGTGCTAAGTCGGGTATGCGGATTTCTTTCCGGTGGAGTTCCAGCAGATTTAATTCCTGTAATCCGTTGAGGGCTTTTGATACGTTCAGGCGAGTATCATCCAGTATGCGTGCCAGATCATCCATTTTCACTTTAAACAGTTTTTCACCTGTCATTCTTTCGATATGGGCCAATATGAAACGTATTATTTTATCTTCAATGTCCTTGGGAGCTCTATCCCACAAACGAGTGTAAAGGTTCTGTGCACGATTGCTGACGATATTCATATAGTTGAGGCGGAAAATATCGTATTTGAACAGTTCACCCATAACGAATGATTTGCTGATGCTTACCATTTGTGCTTCTTCATTATGAGGAATGTAGGTAGATATATACCGGGTGTTCATTCCAAACATGGAGTAAGGTTCCAATACGGCAGGAGCTTCGAAATACTCTATGACAGTCAATGTCTCGTCTTCCGATACGGTGACGGAAGAAAGCTTACCTTTTAGCAAAAAAAGTAACTGGTCACATACTTCACCACTTTTTATCAACGGTTCTCCTGCTTTATGACGGGTGAAATGAAGTTTTACTTTTTCTAATATATTTGTGAAATCCTCATGACAAAGTCCCTGAAACAGGGGGAGTTGTAACAAGGTGTCGAACATGGTTTCCATATATCGTAATCTTCTAATTTGAAGGCAAATGTAACGATAATAGGGGTTGACTGAAACCATCTTCCCCTTCTTTTTGTTTTTTTTATTATTTCTTAAAGATGGTAGTGATTACCTAAAACAATCTCTTGCGAGATGCATAAAAATGAAGTATATTTGCGGGAAAAAGGAGGAAGTCATGTTTGCAAACTTTAATTTTCAACAGATGGTCAGTGCGTTTATCGTGCTTTTTGCTGTGATTGATATTATTGGTTCTATTCCTATTATCATCAATCTGAAGGAGAAGGGAAAAGATGTGAATGCCACGAAAGCGACCGTTATTTCGTTTGCATTAATGATTGGCTTTTTTTATGCCGGTGACTTTATGCTGAAACTGTTCCATGTTGATATTGAGTCCTTTGCCGTGGCGGGAGCATTTGTTATCTTCCTGATGTCTTTGGAGATGATTCTGGATGTGGAAATCTTTAAGAACCAGGGACCGATAAAAGAGGCTACGCTTGTACCTTTGGTATTCCCTCTGCTGGCAGGTGCCGGTGCATTTACTACATTGCTTTCTTTGCGGGCCGAATATGCCAGTATCAATATTGTGATCGCTTTGATCCTGAATATGTTGTGGGTGTATTTCGTTGTCAGTATGACAGGACGTGTGGAACGCTTTTTGGGCAAGGGAGGCATCTATATTATTCGTAAATTCTTTGGTATCATTCTGTTGGCTATTTCTGTCAGATTGTTTACCGCCAATATCACATTATTGATTGCTGCATTACAGAAGTAATAGGTATCCCCATTAATCTATTGTAGAAAACGAGGTGAAAAACTATTCTTTTTCACACTCTGTGTCTTTTTGGTCCGTTTCGTCGCTATTGATTTCGTCGTTATCGGTTTCATTTGCTTCATTGGCAACCTCCTCCTCTTCATCTTCATTTGCGAATGGTTCAGGCTTTTGTGGACCATGATTCATAAAAGCAAGGGCACAGATGGTACCGGTGACAGCTCCACTCAGATGACCCTCCCACGAAGTACCCGATGGTGCGAAATAAGGAAGCATATTCCACACCAGTCCACCGTAGAGGAAGGTTACTAAAAGAGAGATCGCGATCAGGGGGATATATTTTCGTAAGAGTCCGCTGAAGAAAAGAAAAAAAGCCAAACCGTAAATAATGCCGCTGGCCCCGATATGCCAACCGGGCTTACCGATAAGGAACGTGATGGTTCCGCATCCTATCCAGATGATAAAAAAAATCAGAGGTGCAATGCTCCTGTAAAAGTAAAAAAGACACCATGAAAGGAAGAATAGAGGTAAAGTGTTGGCCAGTAAATGTTTGAAGCCACTGTGTATAAGAGGATGCGCGAAAATACCAAACATCCCTTTTTTTGACAATGGGTATACTCCTAATCTGGTAAAGTCCCAGTCCATGCCCACCTCTAAAACTTTTATTGTATAAAGGATAAAAATTAGGAACATAGGAAGCACCATCGCTATCAGGATTCGTCGAACATCTGACTTCATATTGGCATATTTCTTTAAATTTTATACAATGCTACGAATATTTGCCTTGAAAATAAAAAATAAAGTTCCTTTTTATTTTGTTTTTTACCTTTAATTCGTATTTTTGGGCATCATACTTATATTATATACTATGATAACCGAAATAATTAACCTTTAAATAATGCACAACTATGAGTTATTTACATTTTGACAAGACTCTGATGATAAATCTTGAGGAATCTTTACCAAGGGAGATTCTCCGGACGAATAAATCAGGAGCTTATCATTGTACAACGATTGTAGATTGTAACACACGCAAATATCATGGATTGCTGGTGATTCCCGTACCCAATCTGGACGATGAAAATCATGTGCTGCTGTCTTCTTTGGATGAAACGGTAATTCAACACGGTGCGGAGTTTAACCTGGGATTGCATAAGTATCAAGGAAATCACTTTAGTCCGAATGGACATAAGTATATCCGTGAGTTTGACTGCGAACATATTCCGGCAACAACTTACCGTGTGGGAGGAGTCATACTTCGTAAAGAAAAAATCTTTGTACATCATGAGAATCGGATCCTGATCCGTTACACCTTGGTCGATGCACACTCTGCTACCACTCTTCGCTTCCGCCCGTTCCTCGCTTTCCGTAGTGTACGCGAATATACACACGAGAATTCGCAGGCGAGCCGTGACTATCAATTGGTAGAGAACGGCATTAAAACTTGTATGTATCCCGGATATCCGGAACTGTTCATGCAATTGAATAAGAAGAATGAATTCCACTTTGATCCGAATTGGTATAGAGGAATTGAATATCCGAAAGAACAAGAGAGAGGATATGACTTCAATGAAGACCTTTATGTTCCCGGATATTTCGAAGTTGATATAAAGAAAGGAGAGAGTATTATTTTCTCTGCCGGTATTTCAGAAATTTCTCCACGTCGGCTAAAGCAAACTTTTGATGCGGAAGTGGCCGACCGTACGCCGCGTGATAGCTTCTATCACTGCCTGAAGAATTCTGCCCATCAATTCCATAATAAGCAGGAAGATGACCATTATATTCTGGCCGGATATCCCTGGTTTAAATGCCGTGCCCGCGATATGTTCGTGGCTTTGCCGGGATTGACGCTTGCTGTGGACGAGACAGATGAATTTGAAGATGTGATGGAGACAGCCCGTAAAGCGATTGGTAACTATATTAAAGGTGAATCGATTGGCTGTAAGATATACGAGATGGATGATCCGGATGTATTGTTGTGGGCTGTATGGGCCTTGCAGCAATATGCAAAGGAGACAAGTCGTGAACAATGTCGTGCCAAATATGGTTCTTTGTTAGAAGAAATCATTGATTTTATTCGTCAGCGTAAACATGATAATCTGTTCCTGCACGAAAACGGGTTGCTTTATGCCAATGGTGCAGATAGGGCGATCACATGGATGAACTCCACGGTTAACGGGCGTCCGGTTATTCCACGCACGGGTTATATTGTAGAGATAAATGCTTTGTGGTATAATGCTTTGCGGTTTATTGCCGATTTAGTTCGCGAGGGTGGTAACGGACTGTTGGCCGACTCGCTGGATGCACAGGCTGAAGTAACTGGAAAATCGTTTGTGGAAGTATTCCGCAATGAATATGGATATCTGTTGGATTATGTAGACGGAAATATGATGGACTGGAGCGTACGTCCCAACATGATATTTACGGTTGCCTTCGATTATTCTCCTCTTGATCGGGTACAGAAAAAACAGGTACTCGATATTGTGACGAAGGAATTACTTACTCCGAAGGGACTCCGAACATTGAGTCCGAAGAGCGGCGGATATAATCCGAATTATGTGGGTCCTCAGATCCAGAGAGACTATGCTTATCATCAAGGTACGGCTTGGCCGTGGTTGATGGGGTTCTACATGGAGGCTTATTTGCGAATCTATAAGATGAGCGGTATCTCGTTTGTAGAACGCCAGTTAATCGGCTTTGAAGACGAGATGACCAGCCATTGCGTTGGTTCACTGCCTGAGTTGTTTGATGGAAACCCGCCTTTCAAAGGTAGAGGAGCGGTATCGTTTGCAATGAATGTGGCAGAGATTTTGCGTATCTTGAAGCTGTTGTCTAAATATAATTTATAGGAGGAGGGACGAAGATGAAAGTTTTAATGTTTGGATGGGAGTTCCCCCCGCATATCTTAGGAGGTTTAGGAACTGCCAGCTATGGTTTGACGAAAGGGATGTCTCAACAAGAGGATATGGAGATTACGTTCTGTATTCCCAAACCTTGGGGGGATGAAGACCAAAGTTTCCTGAGAATAATCGGTATGAATAGTACACCGATTGTGTGGAGGAATGTAGATTGGGATTATGTGAAAGGACGTGTCGGTTCGTACATGGATCCCCAGTTATATTTTGACCTGCGCGATCATATTTATGCTGATTTCAATTATCTGAATGCAAACGATCTGGGATGTATTGAGTTCTCTGGGCGTTATCCGGATAACCTGCACGAAGAAATCAATAACTACTCGATTGTGGCAGGAGTAATAGCACGCCAGCAGGAGTTTGAAATCATCCACTCACATGACTGGTTAACTTATCCGGCAGGAATACATGCAAAACAGGTATCGGGTAAACCATTGGTGATTCATGTACATGCTACCGATTTCGACCGTAGTCGTGGCAATGTGAATCCAACTGTATATGCCATCGAAAAAAATGGTATGGATCACGCCGATCACATCATGTGTGTGAGTGAACTGACTCGTCAGACAGTGATTCATAAATACTTTCAAGACCCGAAGAAAGTGTCGACAGTGCATAATGCAGTCTCTCCTTTATCACAAGAGATACAAGATATTGTACCCAATAAGAATCCGAAAGAAAAGGTTGTCACTTTTTTGGGACGTATCACGATGCAGAAAGGACCGGAATATTTTGTGGAGGCAGCTGCAATGGTGTTGAAGCGTACGCGGAATGTACGTTTTGTGATGGCCGGTAGCGGTGATATGATGGATCAGATGATTCGTCTGGCTGCTGAAAGGGGGATTGCGGACCGTTTCCACTTCCCGGGATTTATGAAAGGAAAACAAGTATACGAGGTACTAAAAGCCAGTGATGTATACATTATGCCTTCGGTATCCGAACCTTTTGGTATCTCTCCGTTAGAGGCCATGCAGTGTAGTGTGCCAAGCATCATTTCCAAACAATCCGGTTGTGCCGAGATTCTGGAAAAGTGTATTAAGACCGATTACTGGGACATACATGCTATGGCGGATGCTATCTATTCTATCTGTACCTATCCGGCTATGTACGAGTATCTCCGTGATGAAGGTAAGAAAGAGGTGGATGAAATTAAGTGGGAGAATGTAGGCTACAAAGTTCGCGGCATCTACGACGAGGTTATAAAAAATTATGGAAAACAATAAAACAATATAGATATGAGAACAATCTGTCTTTATTTTGAGATACATCAAATTATTCATCTGAAACGTTACCGCTTCTTCGACATTGGTGCCGATCATTACTATTATGATGATTATGCCAATGAGACAGGTATAAATGAGGTTGCCGAACGTTCTTATATTCCGGCTCTCAATGCATTGATTGAAATGGTGAAGAATTCCGGGGGGGCCTTTAAAGTAGCTCTTTCTATTTCGGGAGTAGCATTGGAACAACTCGAAATTCATGCACCTGCTGTAATTGACTTGTTACATGTATTAAACGATACAGGCTGCTGCGAATTTTTGGCCGAGCCATATTCCCATGGATTATCATCATTGGCCAATGAAGACTGTTTCCGTGAAGAAGTGATGCGTCAGAGCGACAAGATGAAACAGATGTTTGGTAAAGCACCGAAAGTGTTCCGCAATTCCAGTCTGATCTATTCGGATGAAATAGGAGCTACGGTAGCAAGCATGGGTTTCAAAGGTATGCTGACTGAAGGCGCTAAACACATATTGGGTTGGAAGAGCCCGCATTATGTATACCATTGCAATCAGGCTCCCAGCCTGAAACTGCTGTTGAGAGATTTTAAGTTGTCTGATGATATCAGCCTGCGCTTCTCTAATTCCGATTGGAGCGAGTATCCGTTATTCGCTGATAAATATATTGGTTGGATCGATGCTTTGCCGCAAGAAGAACAAGTTATCAATATCTTTATGGAACTGAAGGCACTGGGGCTGGCTCAGCCGTTATCATCCAATATCTTGGAATTCCTGAAAGCCCTTCCGTATTGTGCAAAAGAAAAAGGAATTACTTTCTCTACCCCATCGGAGATTGTTTCAAAATTGAAATCAGTTTCTCAATTGGACGTACCATATCCGATGTCATGGGTGGATGAAGAAAGAGATACCAGCAGCTGGTTGGGTAATGTCCTGCAGCGTGAAGCTTTCAATAAGTTATATAGTGTGGCCGAGCGTGTACATCTCTGTGATGATCGCCGTATCAAGCAAGATTGGGATTATCTGCAGGCCAGCAATAACTTCCGCTTTATGACTACCAAGAATACCGGTGTAGGGTTGAATCGTGGTATTTATGATTCTCCTTATGATGCGTTTACCAACTATATGAATATTTTGGGTGATTTCATTAAGCGTGTAAATTCTCTCTATCCTGAAGATATTGACAATGAAGAGTTGAATTCATTGTTGACAACGATCAAGAATCAGGGAGAAGAAATTGCCGAGTTGCATAAGGAGGTTGATAAACTGGAAGCAAAGGCAGCAAAAGCTACCAAAGCAAAAGCGGAACCCAAAGCTACTGCTCCTAAAAAGGCAGCAGCAAAGAAACCTGCAACAAAGAAGACAGCTGCAAAGAAAGAAGACTGAATATAGTGCAAGTTTGCTTTAGCGAAAGCTTTTCAAATAGAGAGGGCGGAGGATTTACATTCTCCACCCTTTTTTAGTATAGAAAGGCATTTGATGATTAGATTTTTGTCTCATCTCAGAATTAATGAAAAGGAAGGGGGCGTATAGAAAACAATCAGGGCGGTGTAAAGGGAAACTATTCACACCGCCCTGATTATATAATGAAAATCTCTTGTTATTATTTACCGTTGAAGTTGGTGTATGTCACTTCTAACTTCAGTTTTGGACCATTCTGGCCACCTTCCAGTTTTACATATCCCGGTTGTAAATCGTGCTGAATACTGATCATGTTCTTGTTGGAAGAACTGTCATACTGTACAAGTACCGGAATGAGTACTACTTTGTTCCAATCCGGGTTTTCAGCTTCCCAAGCAGCTTCATTCCAACTGGCCCCAGCTTTTTTCTTGGCCTCCAGCTTTTCGTTGACACAAGTGTTGATCAGACGAGTCAGATTGGTAAACACATACTGATTGGTTGTAGGTTTACTGTTAATTGTTGCATTGTGTACCGCCAGATAAGAAGTGATATTATCTGTAAGTTTATTCTCCTCAAAGAAACTTTGCCGTTCTTTTTCACGCAATAACAGCACATATGTAGGTGCTTGCATGCTGAATTGCCCATTATCTACTTGATTATAGCTATTGAAAGTCAACTTCACTGCATTAATGGTGTCATTACTTAATTCTTCATAAATCTTATTGATCGGCAATGTAGCTTGAGTGAAAATGCCGGCCGGAGATTTCAGATAAGTACAGTCCGGATGCTCGTCAATAAACTTTTGTAACTTTTCTTGAGAAGTACTGAAACTGTTAGCTTGAATAACTTCCTTGGTTGTAGCGAAAGTACGGGTTGTGTAGTACAGAGAATCCGTACCGTCTTTTTTCTTCAGGTTGTTTCCTACGCTGTCTTTTTCGTGACACCTGATCACGACATTCAGGTTGATTTGGTCAACATAAAGAACTGTTCCGTTACCATAATCATTTTTGGCATAAATACCTTTGAACACATTGTTGATAAAAGCTTCCGAACTTTTGAAATATTCAGGATGATTTCTGTTTAATCGATAAATCTTTTTACCTAAATTAGTAATCTCCTCAGACGTCAGACGGACATTGGGATAAAAATTCTCAGTTTTTCTGATGGAATCACTGAGTGATTGATCGACCGCAGTGTAGGCTTTCCGCGCAAGTAAGTTGTTCGGATTATAATATTCCAATGGGTTTATGTTTGTATAATAATTCTGGGTTAGGTTTTTGTCCAGTTCGTACACAGTCATACGGCACGGGCTTATAGAATCGCCAAAATAGCTTTGATAGTACAATATCAATTCAGCAGTGTGGATAGAGTCTCCTGCCATAACACCTTTGGGATTGGTTTCCGGATCGTAAACCGAGGGAAAGGAAATCCCATCCGGACTATTCAATTGTGCGAGGAAACTGGCTTCGTAATCTCCGAACTCCTTATCGGTGAATTTACCGACATAACCTACGCTGGTTTTTGCATAAACAGGACCCGATAAAATAGAATTTGTACTTACTTCGTAAGTGGTGTATCTTCCGTTGATATTTTGGTCGCTTTCCGGAAGCATTCCCAGTCCGAGAGTACCTGTATTATCATCACACCCGAAGAAAGTCAAGGCAAGCAGTGCTACCCATACATATTTTGCTTTCATGATCGTCGTATCTTGGTTCTTATTATTTTTGTTCAGCTTCCCACACCTGATCGTAGAAGCTGTTGCAAGCGTCTGCAAGAGCGTCGGGAGCTTGATAGTCAAGAACCAATTTACCCGATTGACGGGCATAGTTCATGACTTCTTCATTTACATGTTCGCTATTCTGTACTACTCCGTCTGAGTAATCAACAGCCAATTTGCAAAGTGTAGCGTAATCTACCGGATCTTTCAAAGTAGCCACATCCTTTTTATTAATGCCTTTCAGCATCAGTTTAGTTGCGAAATCAGGGTTGAACGTACCTTTGAAATCATCCTCGTATACGGAGAATACCACTTTCGCATCACGGAACGAAGGTTCGTCTTTATACGCTTTTTTGATATATAAAGGAGCCAGAGCAGTCATCCAGCCGTGACAGTGAATCACATCCGGACACCAACGCAGTTTCTTTACCGTTTCCAACACTCCTCTTGCATAAAAAATAGCCCGGCTGTCGTTATCATCGTATTCTACTCCGTTTTCGTCTGCTGTTTGTAGCCGGTTCTGGAAGTAATCATCGTTGTCGATAAAATAAACCTGCATACGTGCTGACTGGATGGAAGCTACTTTGATGATAAGAGGATGGTCGGTGTCATCGATAATCAGGTTCATACCGGAGAGTCGTATCACTTCGTGCAATTGATTTCTGCGTTCGTTGATATTTCCCCATTTGGGCATGAATGTTCTGATTTCTCTGCCTTTTTCCTGGATAGCTTGTGGTAGATGTCTGCCTATATTGGCCATCTCGGATTCTGAAACGTAAGGAGTAATCTCTTGTGTAATAAATAAAACCTTGTTAGCCTTTGTCATAATAACAATCGTTCTCGTAAATATTCTGCAAAGATATAAAAAAAAACGGGCATTAAAGCAAGTTCTCAGGCGGTATAATTCCTTATGAATTGTTAAGTGCTTGTTTTTCAGTTGTAAACCGTCTGGTTGTTGAGGTTCCTACTTCGGTATCTTTTGCATTAATTTACGATATTTCTTCTTTATATGGTAAATTATGGTTTATTTTGCACCGTTTTTCAAACGACTAAGAATCATAAACCAATTAAAATGAAAGTAATACATACGATCAAGGACTTGCAGGCTGAACTGTCGGTTTTGAAAGCCCAGGGTAAAAAGGTAGGTTTGGTACCTACTATGGGTGCTTTGCATGCAGGGCACGCATCTCTTGTAAAACGTAGTGTAAACGAGAATGAAGTAACGGTGGTGAGTGTTTTTGTGAACCCTACCCAGTTTAATGATAAAAATGACCTTGTAAAGTATCCCCGTACGTTGGATGCCGATTGCAAATTACTCGAGGCTTGCGGAGCGACTTATACTTTTGCTCCTTCGGTGGAAGAAATGTATCCGGAACCGGATACTCGCCAATTCAGTTATGCTCCTCTGGATACTGTGATGGAGGGGGCTTTCCGTCCAGGCCACTTTAATGGGGTATGCCAGATCGTAAGTAAACTGTTTGAAGCAGTAAAACCACATCGCGCATATTTTGGTGAAAAAGATTTTCAGCAGTTGGGCATCATCCATGAGATGGTTCGCCAGATGCAGTTCGATCTTGAAATTGTAGGCTGTCCCATTGTCCGTGAAGAGGACGGGCTGGCTTTGAGCAGCCGGAATGCGCGACTGTCGGCAGAAGAACGTGAAAATGCATTAAAAATATCTCAGACCTTATTTAAAAGTCGTACCTTTGCAGCCACTCACACAGTGAGCGAAACGCAAAAGTTTGTGGAAGATGCTATTGCTGCTGCACCGGGATTACGCCTGGAATATTTTGAGATAGTAGATGGAAACACTTTGCAGAAGGTTGGGAATTGGGACCAAACATCCTATGCAGTAGGCTGTATTACAGTATTCTGTGGAGATGTCAGACTGATTGATAATATTAAATACAAAGAATCTTAAACTAAAAAAGACGAAGTCCTTATGATGATTGAAGTGTTGAAGTCGAAAATTCATTGTGCCCGTGTTACGGAAGCCAATCTGAATTATATGGGTAGTATCACGATTGATGAGGATTTGCTGGATGCAGCCAATATGATTGCCGGTGAGAAAGTATACATCGCTGATAATAATAACGGTGAGCGTTTTGAGACCTACATTATCAAAGGTGAACGCGGATCAGGTAAAATCTGCTTGAATGGTGCTGCTGCCCGGAAAGTACAACCGGACGACATTGTGATTATTATGTCGTATGCGTTGATGGATTTTGAGGAAGCAAAGACATTTAAACCAACGGTGATTTTTCCGGATCCAACTACAAACAGTGTGGTGAAGTAAGAAACCGTTCAACCGAAGAATATAAAAAATCCCTGCTAATATCAGAATATTAGCAGGGATTTTTTTATTAGGTAGATCCGTGTTGATGTTACTTTCTGCCCAAAGAGTCTATTTGCAGTCGGTAAGCAATTGGTTGTGAGATCACGAACCGTAGATTACTTGCCAACGCAGATTTCCGATTCTTTATTTAGAGCTTAACTGTTCGTTCATCGCTGCTGCAGCACGGCGTCCGTCTCCCATGGCAAGGATTACGGTAGCCCCTCCGCGTACAATGTCT
Organism: Bacteroides sp. 11BF; assembly: GCF_019633765.1. Lineage (NCBI taxonomy): Bacteria > Pseudomonadati > Bacteroidota > Bacteroidia > Bacteroidales > Bacteroidaceae > Bacteroides > Bacteroides sp. 11BF. The sequence goes on along the minus strand of NZ_JAFKPJ010000009.1, from coordinate 181,543 downwards.
CCTCCTGCATAAATGGTAGGGATAGACGATTGCATCTGGTCATTAACGGTAATCGTACCTTTACGTCCCAATTCCAGACCTTTGATGGAGCTGGGAACAATGGGATTGGGTGACACGCCTACGCTGACAATGGCAAGATCGATGTCGATGGTTTCTGTCGCTCCTTGAATGGGCACCGGACTGCGTCGCCCTGAAGCATCCGGTTCACCCAGTTCCATTTTCTGTAAAACCACTTGTTTCACACGTCCTTGCTCATCAGCCAGATATTCGATCGGGTTGTGCAGGGTCAGGAATTCTATCCCTTCTTCTTTAGCATGCTTCACCTCTTCCAGACGTGCCGGCATTTCTTCTTCCGAACGACGGTAGATAATCATGGCGCGTTCTGCTCCCAGGCGTTTGGCTGTACGGACAGAGTCCATAGCGGTGTTGCCACCCCCAATTACAGCAACGTTCTTACCGAAAGCTACCGGAGTATCGGAATCGGGACTGGCCGCATCCATCAGGTTTACGCGAGTCAGATATTCATTGGAAGACATAATATTGATAGAATTTTCTCCCGGTATATTCATGAAGTTAGGGAGTCCGGCACCGGAAGCCACAAAAATGCCTTTGAAGCCTTCTTCCTCCAATTGTTCCACACCGATTGTTTTTCCTACGATGCAATCCTTGATGAAAGTAACCCCCATTTTGGCAAGATTCTCTATTTCAACGTCTACAATCTTGTTGGGCAGACGGAATTCAGGAATACCGTATTTAAGTACACCGCCGATTTCGTGGAGCGCTTCGAATACAGTTACATCATATCCGTATTTGGCCATATCCCCGGCAAATGACAGTCCGGCAGGACCTGAACCGATGACAGCTACTTTGATACCGTTCTTCTCACCAATTTCCGGAACAGAGATTTGTCCGCTTTCGCGTTCGTAGTCGGCGGCAAACCGTTCAAGATGACCGATGGCTACAGCTTCTTTACCCATTTTCAAATGGATGCACTTTGACTCACATTGTTTTTCTTGTGGACATACACGGCCACATACGGCAGGCAGGGCACTGGTTTCTTTCAGTGTCTTAGCCGCTTCAAGAATTTCTCCACGTTCGATGTTTTTGATGAAACGGGGAATATCGATACCTACCGGACAACCGGTCATACAACCTGGATTGGCACAATCCAGACAACGTTGTGCTTCTGTGACTGCCTGTTCTTTAGTTAATCCCTGGTTAACTTCTTCTTTGCGGCTGTGTGAACGATACTCCGGATCGAGTTCATTCATTTTGCAGCGTTCGATGTTTGCACGGTCTTTTGCTTTTATTGCTTTACGGAGTTCTTCGCGCCAAGGAGCGGTACGTCCGTTTTCGTCTATGGTTTTAGTTGCTTCACATTCGTCGAGTTTGTGCAGTTCTTCACGTTCAATGGCTTTAAAAGCGCCCATGCGTTTCAACATTTCGTCGAAATCCACCTGATGACCGTCAAACTCCGGACCGTCTACACATACGAATTTGGTTTTTCCTCCGATGGTGATTCGGCAAGCACCACACATTCCGGTACCGTCCACCATAATTGTGTTCAACGATACTTCGGTCGGAATTTCGTATTTTTTCGTCAGCAAACAAACAAATTTCATCATGATAGCCGGGCCGATAGCAAAACATTTGTCCACTTTCTCCCGCTTGATCACTTCCTCTACTCCTTCTGTAACCAGACCTTTGCGGCCATATGATCCGTCATCGGTCATAATGATCACTTCATCCGAACTTTCGCGCATTTCTTTTTCAAGAATAATCAGTTCTTTGCTGCGTCCGGCCAATACAGTGATCACACGGTTGCCGGCTGCTTTAAGCGCTTGTACGATCGGTAGCATCGGAGCAACTCCCACACCTCCTCCGGCACATACAACGGTTCCGAAGTTTTCAATGTGCGTAGCCTGTCCCAGCGGGCCCACTACGTCAGTGATATAGTCTCCTTCGTTTAGTTCGCAAAGGCGGGTAGAAGAGAGTCCTACCTCCTGAACAACCAATGTGATGGTTCCTGCCTTCGGGTCGGCGGCTGCAATGGTCAGTGGCATACGTTCTCCCTTTTCACCGACACGCACAATCACGAAATGACCAGCCTTGCGTGATTTTGCTATCAACGGAGCTTCAATTACAAGTTTGAATACTTTCTCCGAGAAATGTTCTTTGCTAATGATTTTGTTCATTATCTAATTAATTTGTTGGATTTATTACGTAATTGCTATCAGAATGTTCTTAGTGTGCAAAGATACTGCTAATTTGTAAATAACAAAAGAAAAGCCATCCTTTTGAAGGGATGGCTTTGTCCTCAAGGTGAGTATATTTGTTTATTTTGTTCTGATTTTATACCCCGCCATTCCATAATAGAGGATAAAGAGGAAGCAGGGGAGGCAGATCCAGTAAGCATTTTGTGCTCCTGCTATGTCTTTGATATATCCGAACAGGGTAGGAATGACAGCACCGCCGGCCATAGCCATTATCAACAAAGAAGAACCGGCCTTGGTGAATTTGCCTAAGTCTGCCATGGCGAGTGGCCAAAGTGCAGGCCACATCAGTGAACATCCCAATGCTATGAATGCTATGAAGTAGATCGAGATATCAGCCGGAGTCAATACTACCAGGATAGAACCTGCAATGGCAAGAATGGAACAGATTTTCAATGCTGTAGCCTGATTGAGGTATTTAGGTATGAAAATGATGCCGCAGATATATCCGATTACAATTCCGATTGGAGCAATCCAGGCATAAGCTGCTGCGTTTTCCAGATGTAGGCTGTTGGCGTAGTCAACAAGAGTACCCAATGAAACCGTTTCTACACCTACGTAGAGGAAGAGTGCAAGACATCCCAACAGCAGATGCGGGAATTGCCATACAGACGTTTTGCCGGCTGCATACGGACAAGCCTCTGCACCACCTTCACTGTCGTCTTCGCCGGCTGCTTTTACTTCCGGCAGTGGAGCCATCAGCGAGATGATTCCTAATAAGATGAAGGCGGCGATGATTACATAAAACGGAGTAAATAAGTCTGATACGGTAATGTCGCTGACTTCCTTACCGATCAGGAAGGCCAGGAACAATGGAGGAATCGGCCATGCCAGCTTGTTACAGATACCCATGATGCTGATACGTTTGGCGGCACTGTCCAATGGACCGAGGATAGTGATATACGGATTGACAGATGCTTGTAAAAATGCATTTGCCGTACCGCTAACGAAAGATGCTACCAGGAAAAGTGCGAAACTTTCCTGACTGGCAGACGGAATGTACAAACCAAAAGCAATGGCAAACATGGCGAATGAGAGTGCCATGGTACGTTTGTACCCGATAGCTTTGATAGTCATCGAAGCCGGATAACCAAAAATAAGAAAAGGTACGAAAGTAGCTGCGATAATAAGATAAGATTCAGCGGAAGTGATGCCTAAAGAACCTTGTAAAACCGGAATCAGAACGGAGTTAATTCCTAATGCGAATCCGATGGCAAAGAACATGATGCCGATAAATGCTAACGGCAGAGCAAAGTTTTTTTGAGTAGAGCTCATAAAATAGGAGTTTTGAGGTTAGTAAAAATGTGTTTTAAGGTAAAAAAAGAGCAACCCCTGTATCGGAGTTGCTCTTTTATCTTGTTTTGTTTTTAGTCGATAATGTCAAATCCGCAGTAAGGAACCAATGCTTTCGGGATCCGAATGCCCTCCGGGGTCTGATGATTTTCCAGCAGGGCTGCTACGATACGGGGTAACGCCAGCGCTGATCCGTTCAGTGTATGGCAAAGCTCGGTCTTTTTTTCTCCGCTGCGATAACGGCATTTTAACCGGTTAGCTTGGTAAGTATCGAAGTTGGATACGGAGCTGACTTCCAGCCAGCGTTTCTGTGCTTCGGAGTATACTTCGAAATCAAAGCAGAGAGCGGCGGTAAAACTCATATCACCGCCACAAAGACGGAGAATGCGGTAAGGAAGTTCTAACTTCTGGAGCAAACCTTCAACGTGATCCAGCATTTCCTGATGTGACTGGCGGGAGTGCTCAGGCTTATCTATACGTACCAATTCTACTTTAGAAAATTCGTGGAGACGGTTCAGGCCGCGTACATCTTTACCGTAGGAACCGGCTTCACGGCGGAAGCACTGTGTGTAAGCACAGTTTTTAATAGGAAGTTGTTTTTCATCCAGAATCACGTCACGGTAGATGTTGGTTACCGGAACTTCGGCTGTCGGGATCAAATAAAGATCGTCTACTTCGCAGTGGTACATTTGTCCTTCTTTGTCCGGAAGTTGTCCCGTTCCGTAACCGGAAGCTGCATTGACAACCGTTGGGGGCATGATTTCAGTATATCCCGATTTACGTGCTTCATCCAGGAAAAAGTTAATCAGTGCACGCTGCAATTGAGCACCTTTACCTTTGTATACCGGAAAACCTGCACCGGTGATTTTTACACCCAGGTCGAAATCGATCAGGTCGTATTTCTTAGCCAGCTCCCAGTGAGGAAGTGCATCTGTTGGGAGTTGAGTTTCCATGCCTCCCATTTTTTCTACAACATTATCCTCGGCGCCAACACCCTCGGGTACGCTGTCATAAGGAATATTGGGAATAGTATACAGCAGATTCAACATGTCGTTGGCCGCCTGATCCATGTCAGCCTGTAGTGTTTTGTTGGTCTCCTTTATTTCGGCTACACGGGTTTTTGCAGCTTCGGCTTCTTCCTTTTTTCCTTCTTTCATTAGCTGGCCGATGGTTTTCGAGAGCGAATTTACCTCTGCCAGGTTTTTATCTAATTGGTTTTGTGTATTACGTCTTTTGTCATTCACTTCAATCACTTGGGCAATTGTTTCTTTGGCCCCTTTGAAGTGTTTCTTTTCCAGACCGCGGATTACCGCATCTGTGTTTTCTGTAATTTGTTTAATGGTAAGCATATCTATACTTTATTTATGAACTTTCTTCTTTGAGTTTACAAAGATATATAAAAATAAGATAAGAGGATACGTCTTGTATAAAAAAGAAAAGAGACGCAATCAACCGATTGCATCTCTTTCTTCAATTTCTTATAATTTCCTTTAAACTCCGGAAATTTATGCTTCTGTTGCTTCAGCAGGGATGATAGAAACATATCTTCTGTCTTCTCTACCTACTTTGAAACTTACAGTTCCGTCTACTAAAGCGAAAAGAGTGTGGTCCTTACCCATACCGATGTTTTCACCCGGGTGGAATTCAGTACCTCTTTGACGAACGATGATGTTACCTGCTTTGCAAGCTTCGCCACCAAATATCTTAACGCCTAATCTTTTGCTCTGTGATTCGCGGCCGTTCTTAGAACTACCGACACCTTTCTTATGTGCCATTTCTTCTTACTTTTAAAAATTGATTAAGCTACTACTTCAGTAATTGTTAACTCTGTGAACTGCTGACGGTGACCGTTCAACTTTCTGTGACCTTTTCTTCTTTTCTTGTGGAAAACAAGTACTTTGTCACCTTTAACCAGGCTTGAAACAATCTGGCAAACTACTTTTGCACCGTCTACAGTAGGAGCACCTACAGTAACGTTTCCGTCTTTGTCTACCAAAAGAACTTTGTCAAATTCTACAGTTGCACCATTCTCAGCATTCTGAATGTGGTGAACGAACAATTTCTGGCCAGCTTCAGCTTTAAATTGCTGACCGTTGATTTCTACAATTGCGTACATCTTATATAAATAAATGTAAGTTAGCTCCGTCGGGTGGTCTTTAATCACTTAAAAAACACTTGCTCAAACCCGGTGCGGAATAATCAGGGCACAAAATTACTGCTTTTATTTGTTTCGGACAAGTTTTTCTTTTTCTTTTTTGTTGTTCAGTATGTTATTTTACTCTTTTTCTTCTTTCAGGCAAGGGCAGTTAGAAGGTTGATTACTAAATGGAATATGACTTTATTCATTCTGTCACTTTGATAATCGGAACTCCTCAGAATCGTTTATTTCGGACGGGACGCTTGCCCGAATGAAAAAACGCGTTCTACAGGATTTTTCTGATGACATATTTCTTTGGATTTTTGATTGATTGTATGCATGAGGAAAGAAAAGATGTCTTGATGGCGGTGAAAGTGTTGCGGATGGGATCGTATCCCGGTTATTCTGTCATTCCAGAAAGCTCTGCCTGCGGGTGCCAACCGGAAGATGGAGTTTTCCTTTCAAGCCGGATTTTGAATAACAATAGGAGATATTGGAGAAAACAATAGGAGATATTTTCAAAACACAAGGACATTTTTGGTAAATGCTTACTTCTTTCCGGGTAAATGCTTACTTCTTTTTGCTAAAATGCCTGCTTCTTTTCGCAAAAAGCCCGGCTCTTCAACCTCGGAAGCCCGGCTCTCTGGCTCCAAAAGCCTTCGTTTGGCTTTCTTCTTCTCTCCTAACATTGGAAACGGACAAGGACTCTGTTATAAAAAACGGATGTTTGCTTTCTTTTCGCACCGTTATTCGGCGAATGGATGACATCTGGTTGATTGCTCAGAGCGAACAGTCGGCTTTGTCGTCCGGAACGGAAATTAGCTGACCAAGAGAACTGATGATTCTGTCGTAGGGATAAGCCTGAAACTCTTCGGCAGTGGTCATACCGCTGGTAACGCCGGCAAAAGAAACTCCGGCAGCGGCGGCCGTTCCTGCATCCACTGTACTGTCACCGATGTATAATACTTCTTCGGGGCATGCCTTCAATCGGCCGATGGCAAGTAACAAACCTTCAGGATCGGGTTTATGATGTGTCACATCTTCACCTCCGATAATAATGTCAAACCAATCATCCGGCATGTGATTTTTCAGGAAACTCAGTATCCGGAACCGGTATTTGGTTGAAATGATTCCGATACGGGCCCCTTGTTTTTTCAGGTATGTAAGCGTGGGGAGAGTATCCGGGAAAAGGATGGTGTTTGCATTCATATATACATCTGCCTCTTTTGAATACTCTTGTCTGAATGCTTCCAGTTGACTGGCGTCAGTAATTCCTGTAAGGATGCTGAATGATTCTTCAAGCGTTTTCCCAATGGTACGTTTAATGGTATCATCGGTGACACCGGTGTAGCCGTGTCTCTTGAGCACACTTCTGAAGCAGGTTACGATACCGCGTGAAGAGTCTGCTAACGTATAGTCAAAGTCGAATAAATAAACCGTGTATTTCATTTGCGGAATTTTCGGCAAAGATAGTGATTTTTTTATTTTAATAAAGCTTATTTGCGCACTCTGCCTCCCGATATCCAATGGGTACGGTAATAAGGCTCATTGAGGCTGCTGACAATTACCCCTTGGCTGGTGCTGGCATGAACAAACTTTCCATCCTTGAGATAGATGCCTACGTGGGCTACTTTTCTGCGCGATTTCCGGCTGCTGAAAAATACCAGATCACCTTCCCGAAGATTCCGACGGGCAACTTTGCTGCTCTCTTTCTTCTGGCCGTCTGTACTTCGTTGCAGTTTGATGTGATACACCTTTTTATAAATCTGGCAAGTCATTCCCGAGCAGTCAGTACCACGTTTCGTCTCCCCACCTCCCCGGTAAGGGGTACCTATCCACTGGGCCGCCTCCAGATAAAGTTTGTGATTATCTTCCATTCCGATGTCCACACCCAGGCGTACAGAAGCGCGGGCGAGTGCCTTATAATCAAGTCTGGGGACAGAAGTGCGGCAAGCACTCAGGCTGACAACCAAAGCAGTAAGGAGCAACAGATTAAAAAGATGTCTCTTCATACGTTTTTTATTCTTCTACATTAAAGTAATCTTCCAGTTCTTTTTCAGCCGAATTATTCTCGTTCACAATGTCACGGATGATAATTCCATGTTCAAGTACTGCGATGCGGGGACAAACATCCACCGTGTGGTTCAGATTATGGCTCGAAATGATGACTGTGGCATTATGTTCTTCATTATACTTTTTCAGCAGGTGCTTGATTACGGATTGCGAACTCGGATCGAGAAAGTTGAATGGTTCATCCAAAATTATCAATTTGGGATAATGCAACATGGCCGATATGATTCCTATTTTTTGCTTATTTCCTGCGGAAAAATTACGAATAAACTTCTTTTGTCCCAGTACTTCTCCGTTCATAAAACGTTCGAAAGGGATCAAACGTTCATCTACCTCCTCTTTTTTCAGTCCATACATTTTGCCGATGAAATAGAAATACTCCTCCGGAGTCAGGTAGCCGATCAGAAAACCATCATCGATAAATGCACCGGTGAAACTTTTCCAGTCTTCACTTTGATTCACATGGATGTCATTAATAATGACCTCTCCGGAGTCAGCTTTCAGCAAATCCAGCATTAAACGGAATAAAGTTGTTTTCCCGGCTCCGTTGTTACCTACCAGGCCAATCATTTCTCCTTGATTGATTGTGTAGCTATCGATATCGATGGCTGTTTGGGTACCGAAATTTTTTCGGAGGTTATGTATGGTAATCATATTCTTTTTTGTTTGATAAATATTGAATCGTTATTTACTATCTCTGAATCCTTCCATATTTTCGTAGCGGCGTTGCATGAAACGGACATATACATTGTTTATCCACATAGGGGAGGTCAGGGTGAAGCCTAATCCGATGATTAATATAACAATGTAGGCCCATGTTTGTCCCAGCAGCATGGGGAGCGTACCATAGAGTGTGGTTGGTACGATGAAAAGTCCGAAACTGATTAACATCTGCATTCCGGTATTCATGCTTTGTTTGCCTGTGATGCTTTCATTGAGTGGTACGGTTTTATGGTTGTATACCGCCAGTTGGAACAAGATGCAATAGACAGGACCTGTTGTCAGAAAGATTAGTGCGACAGCACCCAGCAGGCTGGCTTTTCCCATCACAAAAGCCGGTATCAGCAGGATCAGCGGAATGATTTCCGCCAAGCTATAGATATAATATTTGGCTGTCAACAGGCTTTTGATAGATTCTTTGCGAGTCATCAGTCCGTCGATATAGTTTCCTTCAAATCCCATAAGTTGTATCAGAATCACCATACCGAATCCAAGGAAAGAGTATACCAGGACAAAACTCTTCATGTGGTCATACGTACTGCTGAAACTCAGTATGATGGAGAAGATGATTACGAGCATTGCTACCGATCGGAGTGAGGCCTTACAGCGTTTGTTTCGTAGGAGCATTTTCAACTCCAGGCGCATGTATTCGCCCACCTCTCCGTAACGTTCCAGAAAACGGTATTCGGATACGGTTTTTACTTTTGTGTCTTCTACTTTATTGATTTCGTTGTATATTAAACCGGTCATCACTTTACGGTTGATACACCATATCAGAACAGTGGCTGCCAATGTACCCAGGTAAGCAAGTAGATTTCCTTCGATATAACCTTCTCCCAGATTCATGAAAAAGTCACTTATAAATTCCGTTTTGGGAATAAAAATAGCGATGGCAATTCCACTGTAGACAACGATGGGAAGTAACACCCACCAAATATGTTCGTTAATCAGCGTACGGCAAAGCAGATACCAATATCCGTTGAAAACCATCAGTAACCAAATGCCGATGCTGTAAGTGAGAACTCCTGATATTCCATAAAAAGGAAAGACTGTGAGTGCTGCGAACGGCACGAACAGGAACAGCCAGATAAGATTGAAAGAGCTGAGTCCGTGGCGGAGAAGCAGAAAGTCGAGTATACGGCTTCGTTTTACCGGAAGTAGCAGGTAAGGCTTTACTTCTTGTGTAGGAGTTTTTTGGAAGGGGAAACGTATTACAAAGTCCAGGGCAAGCGCAAATATCAGTCCACTATTCAAAATATGATAGGCTTCCATATTGGGAACTTCTGTGCTGATGGCTTTTGCCAGACCGATGCCAATAAATATAAAGTAAGCACCCCAGAAAATAAAGGAGGCATACATGATGTATTTGCCGATTTTATTCTTTTCGTACATCGGATGCCGTTTGGCAGCAAGTTTACCGTGTCGACGCAATTCGTTGAATAGCATAGTTTGTTATAGTTTAAGGGAGGAGGGGGGAGAGCAAAACCACCACAGATTACACCGGTTTTCATTGTCTGAGTTTCATTCTCGGATTTTGAATGACTGTGATTCTAATCTGTGAAATCTGTGGTGGAAAAGATTTTTTGATGCTCTTTGCTTTTAGGATTGATTATTCATTTTCCGCACTGACCATTGTCACTTCCACCTCGTTCTTTTGTTTGAACAGGTCGTCTGCGAATTTCCGGATATCATTTACCGTAATGCTGTTGACTATCTTTTCGTAGTCATTCACACGGTTAACGCCGGTATACAGGTATTCGTCGATACTTCCCAACCAGTAGCTATTCTCTTTCAGGTCCTCGGTATGCTTTTTCAGCATGTACTCTTTCACCTTATTCAAGTTGGTTTCTGACGGACCGGTTTTCGCTATGTTGGTTATCTCGTCAAAGATGATTTTCATCAATTTCTCTTTCTTATCGGGGGCTGTATCGAAGATAATCTGCAAAAATATTTTTTCTTTGGGATATTTTTGTAACCTTCCACCTACGTATACTCCATAGGTACCTCCCTCGTCTTCACGTACTTTTTCTGTGTAAACCAGATCGAGTATCTGGCTTGTCATGCCGAGCAGAAGGTTGTTTCTCAGATCATATTTGCAGTCTCCGCTATAGTAAACGAATACCGAAGCTTTGGGCGTTTCCTGCTTCTTGGTGAATTCGTTCTTGTAAATGCCCTGACGCACTTCTATTTTGTTATCTTTAAAAGTCTCCTGACGATTGATGGCAGGGAGTGCACCCAGATATTCTGCAATGACTGGTTTCATCTTTTCTACATCTACGTTACCGACAAAGATGAATGTGAAGTCGCTTGCATCTTTAAAACGATCCTGATACATAGACAGAATCTTATTGTAATCCATCTGATCCACCATATCGGCTTTTATGCGTCTGGCTCTCGGATGATTCATATAAATACCGGCTTGTATAGAGTCACTGAATGTCACATCCGGATTCAGTTCTTGATTCTTTAACGTGGCTTTACTACGACTTTTATAAGATGCAAATGCATCGTTGTCTCTGCGCGGGGCGGTGAATGTGAGGTAAGTGAGCTGCATCATCGTTTCAAAATCTTTGGGAGAGCAACTTCCTGAAACGTTTTCGGTCGTGAGTGAGATATTGTAATTAACCGATGCTTTCTTTCCGGCAAGCACTTTCTCAAGATCTACTGCACTGAAGTTACCTAAACCACCGGCGCCGACAGCATCCAGACCACTTATATTAATGATTTCCGAATCGGGGAATAAAGAACTGCCTCCCAGACTGACACCTTTCATACGGATTTCGTCTGCTTTGAAATCGGTCTTTTTTATAATTACTTTTACTCCGTTGGATAGAGTCAGAGTAGTTGTTCCAAAGATATCATCTTTCGTTTCGGAAACAATTTTCCCCCCTTTCGGAGCTTCGGCCATCAAAGGTTCGTCTGATACCTTGTCTACATAAGCAGTCAGTTTCTCCGCTTTTGCATCTTTCAGCAGTTTGTTTATGGTCGCTTCGGAAGGCAGTTTCAGACCTTCTTTTTCAGGAGCGAAAAGAGCTACTACCTGATTATTGTCCGTAATAAGCCCTTTCATCAATTGGTTGATTGCTGCCACCGGAATATTTGGAGCTATCTGATTGATAAAAGTATATTCGTTTTCAATACCCGGTATTGGTTCGTTATCAAGGAAGTGACGGACATATTCGTCCACATATTTATTATTTTTCTGTTTATCCCGTTCGTTGTAAGCCGATTCCAATTGGCGTAAGTATTCTGCACGGGCACGGTTGTATTCTGTTTCGGTGAAGCCGAACTGGCGGGCACGTTCTATTTCGCGCAGCAGGGTGGCGATACCATTATCTATACTGTCTTCTTTGCAGACCACAACTCCGAGAAAGGCATCCTTGGTTTTGGATACGAAAAAGTGACTGTCTTCCGTTCCGGCATAGATATAAGGCGGGTTAGCCGTTTGTGCCAATTCATTTAAACGTGCGTTCAGCATACTGCTGATCAGATCCTTGGCATACTGCTGTATCAGGTAGTCCACATTGCCTTTCTGATTGTCAGGAATTGCTTCGTGCTTATTGAAAAGAAGAACCTGTACATAAGGCTGTTCCTTATCTTTCAGGATACAGATGATCGGTTCTTTATTATCGGCAACCGGATAATAGATACGTTCGGCGGCATTCGGCTGTGCCGGAATATCAGCGAACATTGTTTTGATCTTGGCTTCTACGGCATCTACGTCGATATCACCGACAATGACGATTCCCTGTAGGTCCGGACGGTACCACTTTTCATAGTAGTCTCTCAGTGTTTGTGGTTTGAAGTTCATCACTACGTCCATGGTTCCAATGGGGAAACTGTTGGCATATTTGTCGCCCGGATACATCATCGGTAGAAGTTTCTCTTGCATACGCATCATGGCACTCATACGAGTACGCCATTCCTCATTGATGACACCTCGTTCTTTATCAATTTCCTTCGGATCGAGGGTCAGGTCATTGCTCCAGTCGTGGAGGATCAGTAAACAAGAATCTACTGCTCCGGGAGTGTTGACCGGTACATTGGAGATGTTGTAAACCGTTTCGTCGATGGCAGTATATGCATTCAGATTCTCACCGAACTTTACTCCGATACGTTCCAGATACTGTTTCAGCGCATCACCCGGGAAGTGAGTGGTTCCATTGAAACACATATGTTCCAGAAAGTGTGCCAATCCACGTTGGTTTTCTTCTTCTTGGATAGAGCCCACTTTCTGGGCAATGTAGAAGTCGGCACGGTTGGCGGGCAGATTGTTCTTACGGATGTAGTAGGTCAGACCATTGTCTAACTTTCCGATACGTACGTTCTTGTCGATAGGGATGGGTGGCATTTGCTGTGCAAAGGCCTGCTGGAAGTTGCAGCACAGGATGACTGCAACGAAAAGTAAACCACGGAATAAATGTTTCATTGCTATACTGTTTTTGAATTCTATCTACCGCAGTATACACTGATTACACTCTCGTTTTGATGTTTTTATGTACAAGATTCTGTGCTTTCAGTGCGTTCTGTGGTGAATAATCTTGTTTCTGTTTTTTCTATCAGTCGCATTGCCGGGAAGTAAATCACATAATCGCTTCTCTAATTTTCACCAGTTTAGTCAATAATCCTTCCAATAGGTCAAGCTTCAGCATATTGGCACCGTCACTCTTGGCTACTGTGGGATTTTCGTGCGTTTCAATGAAAAGTCCGTCGACACCGACAGCGATACCGGCTTTGGCCACCGTCTCAATCAATTGCGGCATTCCTCCCGTTACTCCATTTGTCTGATTAGGTTGTTGCAATGAGTGGGTTACATCCAGAATGACCGGATAACCAAAAGATTGCATTTCCGGTATACCCCTGTAATCAATCACCAAGTCCTGATAACCAAATGTTGTTCCACGTTCAGTCAGCATCACGTTCTTGTTTCCGGCTTCTATCACTTTGTCGGCTGCAAATTGCATGGCGAGTGGGGAGAGAAACTGTCCTTTTTTGATGTTAATCGTTTTTCCGGTTTTAGCTGCCGCTACCAGCAAGTCCGTCTGTCGGCACAAGAAGGCCGGGATTTGCAGAATATCTACATAACTGGCCGCTATGGCCGCTTCGTCGGCAGCGTGAATATCTGTTACGGTAGGTATTCCGAAGGTTCTGTGCACTTTTTCGAGAACCTTTAATGCCTTTTCATCACCAATTCCCATGAATGAATCCATGCGTGAGCGGTTAGCTTTGCGATATGAACCTTTGAATACATAAGGAATTCCCAGTTTATCGGTGATGTTTACTATTCTTTCGGCAATTCGCATGGCCATCTCTTCACCTTCGATAACGCATGGTCCGGCCAATAGGAAGAAGTTTCCCGTCTTATTGTTTTTCAGTTGTTCTATCATAACATTTATATTTTATCAATTGGGTATAATCAATGTGGTTGCTTCCGGAATAATTCCTATTTCGATGGGAAAATGACGTGGCAGGAGACGTCCGTCAAGGTCGACTGCGGCATTTTGTGCACGCAATACCTTTACTTTCCGGGTGCGATAAGACTTCACGACTTTATGATTCAGGATACGTCCCTGGATAAGCATCCAAAGTCCGGATATTATTTGCAGGAACTCAGGACGGTAGATGACTGATACATCTAACCAGCCATTATAAGGAACAGCGCTTGGAGTTTGTCCGTATCCGGTAGCGCTTCCTACACAGACTGTCATGATCCGGCCGCGTATATGTTCGTCGTTAATCTTGAGATGTGAGCGATATAGCTTACGTTCGAATATCAACAGGAAAAGAGCTGCCAGGTAGGAGAGGAACTTTACGCCCCAGAAACGTTTGGTTTGATCGGTGATTTTTACGATACGTGCCCCTAACCCTATGTTAACGGCATTCAGGAAATAACGTCGCCGGTGCTTCTCGCCATCGTAAAAATTGCAGTAACCTACATCTATTTTCTTTCGGCGGTTGTTAATGATCCAGTCCACTGCCTGCTTATATTCCAGGTTCAGTTCCCAATATCTGGCAAAGTCGTTTCCAATTCCGTTAGGGATGATACCAATGGCTATTTCGTCTTTTTTTTCTGCATTCGAGCTCATAATGCCGTTGATGGCGTCATTAAGTGCACCGTCTCCCCCCACAACTACGATGGTTCGGTAACCATTGTTGGCCAAAATTCCGGCAAGTCGTTCTACTGAACCGAAACCTTCGGACTGCACATAGTCGTATGACACCCCTTTAGAGTCCATGTACTCTTTAATTTCTTTCCATCGTTTCTGCACTTTTCGTGTGCCTGCTTTGGGATTGTAGATTACACCCCATTTTCCAGGTTCTACGCTCATGGATTTTACATTTATTATTTCGTACTTCTAATTCAATCTCTCTGTCAGCGAACCGGTTTCTTGCTTAAGCGGTAGATCATTCGTTTATTAACAACGGACTTACCGTACTTTAACCGTCTGACATTGGTTATTTATTAGCTTTTCCCTCGTCCTTTAGCTCGTCCCGCATACGCGGACTCATCGTCCCGCCTGCCTGGGCTCATTAGCCCGCGTACGCGGGCTAATGAGCCCAGGCAGGCGGGACGAGTTGATGAACAAAGCAAAGGCTGTTAAGAACTTCGCCAAAGTTACTAAAACTCTTTGAGTTTCTGCTTTACAAAGTTAATCTTTTCCTCCATCGGAAGTGAAGCATTTACCCAATGAATGGTAAAGCCCCTTCGTTCCATTCCCCTAAACCAGGTCATTTGCCGTTTGGCAAACTGATGAATGGCAGTTTCCAAGCCCGTGAACATTTCCTTATACGTCATTTTCCCGATAACATGCAGAGTCAGGTATTTGTATTCCAACCCATAATAAATCAGGTCATCCGGATGGATTCCTTGTGCCAATAAGCGGCGTACCTCTTCTATCATGCCGTCATCCAGCCTTTGCTTCAGCCGGCGGGTGATTTTTTCCCGTCGTAACTCCCGGTCGATGTCCACTCCGATAATCAGGCTGTTCAGTTGTGGAAACTCCCTTTCTTCTATCGGCGTCTTTGCGTAATATTCTTCAATTTCGATGGCGCGGATTGCCCGTTTAACGGTATCTACATCTGTCGAGTTATGAAGTGTCTTATACTGGCTTAATATGCCGGTCAGTTCTTCCAATGGTTTTTCCGCCAGACGTGTGCGCAATTCTTGATTTTCGGGGACGGGAATCAGGCGATATCCTTTCAGTACCGATTCCAGATACAATCCCGTACCTCCACATAGAACGGGAAGGCGCCCTTTTTGTTTAATAGTCTCGTAAGCTGTCAGGAAATCACGTTGATACTCAAAAACATTGTATTTATAACCCGGGTCGGCAATATCGATCAAGTGATAGGGAATTTGCTGCCCGTTGATGGTGTAATCTTCCAGATCTTTGCCTGTTCCGAGGTCCATTCCCCGGTAAATCTGGCGTGAATCGGCACTGATGATTTCAGTATCTAAGTCTGCAGCTAATGCGGCAGCAAAAGGGGTTTTACCTGAAGCGGTGGGGCCAAGTATGGCAATCATATCATAGTCCGGCATGGTCATAACTTTATTAATGATTGGACAAAGATATGAAAAAGGAAGTGAAAAGCAGATGTTAAACTCTTAAATGGTGTTATAAAACATGCTTTTTTTCTTGTATTATTTGCAGATAACCAAAGAGTGCGTATCTTTGCAATGTGTTTTTCATAGTATTAGATTTAAGGTTAACAAAGGTTGGAGCAAGGCGTTGCTCCTTTTTTTATGTCCTGATCTCTCTTATGCGTTGTGCATCCATATAGATAACATCTTCTTTTTCAAAACAATAATATTGATGAATGATACCAGTAAGAACAGCAATATGCCGATAGTGAATGTGGGCCAAAGTGATCCGGAGGGTATCTGTGGGAAAAGTGAGTTTAGTGTTTCGAGATAAGATGCACGTGTCCACGAAACAATTCCTATGGATAATAACATCACTACAATATTAAGTCCTACTGTCAGGGTCTGATAGGGGAGTGCCACTTTCGAAGGGCTGTATCCTATCAGAAGCAGGCTTTCCAGCTTGGTGGTGTTTTTTTGCAGTAACAAGAAAATGCTGAGCATCAATATATAGAAAGAGAGCAAGCTGATGAACAGTCCCACAGCCAGAACGATACCCACAATCAGTCTCAGGAAATAAGTCGTTTTACCGGCATCCAGTTTCCCGTCTTCCGTTTCATAACCTTTCTGCTGAAAATATTTTGCGATAGAGGCGTCAGTCGGGTTGTTTACTTCAACAATCAGTCGTGAAGGATCTGCCTGACGATCCGGTGCGAAGTTCTTGTTAGCCCAATCCATGAAAGACTGTGGAACCAGAATGGTGTTCAACCGGTTGGAAAAGCCGACGATATTCCCCTTGTATTGCTCTACCCGTCCATTCCCCTTCATCAGGATGTCCATCTGGATCAGACTCATCAGGCCTTCCGAGAGTTTAGGCAGGTTTCGGCTTTGGGCAAAACCAAAGTTATACAGGTTCAGATAATTGCGTGGAATGATGATGGGGAGGGTATGGGTATTTTTATCGAAGTACCATTTGTCGAGGTTGACGTCTACGAATTCGTCAGGGACGGCTTCGAAAAACATTTCCGTAGAAAGGTGTACTCCTGCTTCCTGCATTCCCAGACCGGCGGATACTTTAAATTGCGAAGGGGTGAAAGCGCCTACTGTTCGGGTGAATGACTGTTGTTTCAGTTCCTCGATTTCTTTGGGGGAGAAGGTATTATTCTTACCTGCGAAAGTGCCTAATGTGCTGATTTTCTTGCTAGCAATAATATAATCTTTCTTCATGAAACTATCCCCTTCGGTAAAGATGGGAAGTACATCTTTGTAGAATTGTGCGCTGAGCAACACAATGACCATCCCGAAAAGGTTGGCAAAAAAGAAACCGGTCAACTGACCGATGCTGATATGCTGGCGGAGCAGCTTCCAGACTAAGTTGTTCATAATTTTAATATTCTGTCATACTTTAACTCGATATGCTTTCCGATGGACGTCACGATGATACCCGCCCCTTGTTTCTCGGCTTCTCCCGTCACTAACTCTTCCATGATATGTGCGTTGTCATCGTCAAGATGGCTGATGGGTTCATCCAGGAAAATAAAGTCGAAGGGTTGACAAAGTGACCGGATGAACGCCACTCTTTGTTGTTGTCCGAAAGATAGTTTTCCTGCTTTTACATTCAACTTGTCCGAAAGTCCCAGTGCTTCGAACAATGCCAATATCTCTTTCCGGGTTTTATATCCGGTTAGGTTATTCTTTAACCGGATATTTTCGATGGCAGTCAGCTCTGTGAAAATGCGCAAATCCTGAAATAGCATACTCAGTGAATGCTTCCTGAGTTCAACCCATTGCTTCACCGAGTATGCTTTTATATTGGTTTCATCGAAATTGATAATTCCTTGATAGTCGTTTCGGTAGCCATAGATATAGCTGCATAGCGATGATTTTCCGGTACCGGATGCTGCTTCGATCAGGTAAGATTTTCCTTTATGGAAAAAGAGGTCCTGATGCCATACATCCGAAATGACCGAGTTACGGTCAGCAAACACTTGGGGAAGTGTTTGCTGTAAGTGAATGCTGTTCATACGCTGAAGGTTACATGCCGGCAAATTGTTTGGCAAAGTCTACTATCTGTTTTAAAGCGTTGACATCTTTGTTTTTCAGGAGAATGGCTGTTTCAGTCTTACCTTCGCTGTCACTGAATGCTTCAATATAAGAAATCTGTGAAGCAAGTTTATAGTAAGTCTGGTATTCTTCGCCACCGAAACCGGTTATCATTTTCACGACAGGAAGATCTAAAATGGCATCCATGTTGATAACAAAGAACACATTTTTGCCCTTCATATCCGATACATATCCGGCATCTTTGATTGATTTGTCTACCGGCTTACTGATATTCTTGTAGAGGAGCTCGTCGTTGGTGGCATACATTTGTTTGTTACGGATGCCAAAGAACACATTATTGGTGTTGGACTTATAAACGTATTCATTTTCGCCCAGTTGGATGATGTCTTCATTTCTACCTAATTTCAATTCTTTCTTTTTATCGTACAATGCTTTCAGGGCATTTCCGTTCTTTGCGTCGGCATAAGCAGCGAAAGTGGGTGCACTGTTCATGGTTACGTTAATCAGACCGATAGAGATATCACCATCGAAAGATGCGAATAAACTTTTCACCTCCTCGGCTTTTGCAAGGGAAACGTTTCTGCGGAATTCTTCGTTGTTGAGCAATAGGTCATAGAATGCTGCCCCGTTGACTCCTATGTTTAGAAAGGCAAGAGTCGATTCCGGGAAATTCTGGAGGAAAGTTGTATTTAGTTTTTTCACAGCTTGAGCCTGCTTCTTTAGCAGTGCGTCTGTTTCGGCGTTATCCGAATAAGTTTCAATCTGCAGAGCTATCTTTCCTTTCTCAAAGTTGAGATTGCCTACGGCCATTACTTCGCTTAGATCGAGTTGTGAAGAAAGTCCCATACTGATTTGTTGTGAGTATATCTTAGGAACAGCATCCATTGAAGCAAAGAAGTTAATGTCCCCTTTTTGATTTTGCATCTTTTTGAAACCGCTGTTCTTCATGATACTGTTCTCTTCCGTCTGTTTTAGTAAAGTAGAGATGGTTTGTTTGGCAACATCCATTTGTGAAGTTCCGTAGGCTTCTGTCAAGACTGCTGCGTTTTCATTAAAAACCAACAAGCTGTTTTTTTGCAGAGTAGTGAAACTGTATCCGTCTTCTTCTGCTATCGGCTGGCAGATTCCCTCTTTGGCCATTAAGTCAAGAGAAGCACGCAAGTCGTCGATATTGCTAATCTTGGCAACCATAGCGGGGGTAATGAACGTTTTGGAAGTAAACACAAAGACGGGGGCCTTGATATCGATACCCGATTGGGAAGGATCCTTCATTATCTTTTCCAATTGCTGGAAGGCGGCCGCGTTCATTCCGCTTTTCAGGGCTTCCATCATTTTTTGTTTCATTCCTTCGTTTTCTTTATCATTCAGGCCGGCTTTGTCGGCAAGCGTATTCAGATTGACGGAGGCAACAGCCGAAGCGTCAGCAGGAATCACATGGATATATTCCGCTTTCTTTGAGCAGGCTGCCATGAAAACAATCAGTACTCCCAGTACCGAAAGTCGGGAAATCATTCGTTTTACCATAATTACTATATATTTAGTTCTGTAAATTACATATTCATTGTATGGCAAGCCACTAATGCCGCCGTTTCTGTTCGTAGTCGTGATTTGCCTAAACTGATCGGGATGAATCCCTTTTCGATGGCTTTTTTCACTTCCTCTTCGCTGAAGTCGCCCTCCGGCCCGATCAATACTAATGTATCTTCTCCTTTTTTCAGTACATCCTTCAGGAGAGGTTTCTCTCCTTCATAACAGTGGGCTATGAATTTTTGTCCTGAGAAGTCTTTTTCAATGAACGAATTGAAGTCAGTCATTTCGTTCAACCGGGGCAAGCGTGCCTTTAATGATTGTTTGATGGCCGATACCAATATCTTTTCGATACGTTCCGTCTTGATCACTTTTCGTTCGGAAAAGCGGCAGTTCAGAAACGTCAATTCATCGAAACCTATTTCTGTCGCTTTTTCAGCGAGCCATTCATTACGGTCCATGTTCTTGGTCGGTGCCATGGCAATATGCAGATGGCCCTCCCATAAAGGCTCTTGATGAATAGTTTCTTTAATATTCACCAGGCAACGTTTATTGGTTGCTGCACTGATCTCTGCCCGATAGAAGTTTCCTTTACCGTCGGTCAGGGTGATTTCGTCTCCGGCTGTCAGACGGAGCACACGCACACAATGCTGTGCCTCCTCTTCCGGAAGCTCAGCATTGGTTTGTATATCAGGGGTATAAAATACGTGCATATCTTTTATTTATATCGGTTTATCTCATCACGCAGTCGGGCGGCAAGTTCATAATTCTCTTCTTGAATGGCCTTGCTTAAGGCTTCTTCAAGGGAAATAATGCTGACTGCCTCCGTACGTGAGTTATCATCTTCTTCCGGTGAATCAGGACGTTCAGCACCGTCTGTCATCCGAATGCATTCGCGTTCAAGGATAGATTCGTATATAAATATGGGGCAATCTGCCCTCACGGCCAATGCTACCGCATCCGAAGTACGTGCATCTATCCGGATAATCTCTTCGTCTCTTTTAAAGTAGATATACGAATAAAAGACACCTTCTTTTGCTTTATAAATCAGTACCCGGAGCAAAGATGCTCCCAGAACATTCAAACACGAGTAAAATAAATCGTGTGTCAGCGGGCGAGGGGCTTTTATTCCTTTCAGGCAAATGGCTGTGGCTTGCGCTTCGGCTGGTCCTATTATGATAGGTAACTGCCGTTCGCCATCTACTTCTCCCAGTACCATTGCATAGGCACCCACCTGCGCCTGGCTGTTAGAAATGTTCAATACCTGTAGTTCTACTTTCTTATCCATTGTTAATTATTCACTTTCTTAAGTTCTCCCGGTTGATGTTTGTATCTGAAAACAACGGCAAATAAAATGCCGATGGCCAGTGCGTATGCTGCAAATATAAACCAGATGGTCGGCCAATCTCGGCTTACCAACATTCCGTTTTCGTATACGGAGAATGCGTCCACTACAGCACCGCTGGCATATCCTCCGATGACGGCTCCAAGTCCGTTTGTCATAATGAAGAACAAGCCTTGTGCGCTGGCCCTTGTCTCAGGTTTTGTTTCCAATTCAACAAATAAAGAACCGGAAATGTTGAAGAAGTCAAATGCCATACCATATACTATCATGGATAAAATCAGCATCCAGATGCCCGCACCCGGATCACCGAATCCAAACAGCCCGAATCGGAATACCCAGGCGAACATACTGATCAGCATGACACGCTTGATTCCGAAGTGTCTCAAGAAGAAGGGGATGGCCAAGATAAACAGGGTCTCGGACATTTGTGAGATAGATAGTAGAATTACCGAGTGTTTGACACCAAAGGAATCTGCAAATTCGGGTATTTTGGCGAAACTACCCAGGAATGCATCACCATAGGTATTTGTAATTTGCAATGCCGCACCCAATAGCATAGAGAAAAAGAAGAAAATAGCCATCTTTTTTCTTTTGAACAGGCTGAGGGCATCAAGTCCGAAAGAAGATAATAAAGTTTTATTTTCATTCTTCGCCGGTGGACAGGGAGGCAGCGTGAAAGAATATATCCCCAAAAGTAAGGCTGAACTTGCTCCTACATAAAGTTGTGCACTGGAGTTCTTGAATCCTGTAAGGTCTACTGCCCACATGGCACAGATGAAACCGATGGTTCCCCATACGCGGATAGGCGGGAAATCCTTTACTAAATCACATTTATATTGTTCAAGTGCGTTATATGAAACTGTATTGGCAAGGGAAAGGGTAGGCATGTAAACCATCAGGTTGAGTAACATGGCCCAATACATTTGATTATAGTCGGTAGCGGTGGATGCGTAAAACAAACAGCCGGCTCCTAATAAATGACAAATACCATAAAGACGTTCGGCGTTGAACCATTTATCGGCAATAATACCTGTTATTCCCGGCATGATGATAGATGCGATTCCCATTGTAGCGAAGATAGCTCCGATTTGTCCACCTTCGAAATGGAGGCCTCTTTCCATATAGCCACCTAATGAAATTAACCACGACCCCCATACAAAGAATTGCAGGAAGTTCATAATAATCAAACGATTTTTTATATTCATAACTTTATTGATGTGTTTCCCGTCGTGCCAATATATGGCAGATCAGCTGCAAATATAATATTTTTAGTTGACAGAGTGGAAAAAGCACAGGATAAAAGGGAGGAAGAAAGGGAAAAATAGCAAAAGAAAATTGGAAATGCAAAGAAGGAAAGGGTATATAAAAAAAGAAGGCTATCTATCCCAGACAGCCAATCTTTATTAACCTTAAATCTAATACCATGAAAAACACATTGCAAAGATAAAGGGTTTTATGTTATAAAACATAACGATTTGGTGAAAATCTTCTGTTTGTTAACTCATCTTAACTTTGTGGCTTCTGTTTTTATGCTATTAAGGCGGTTATTCGACATACAGTACCAATCCTTTGAGATATTCTCCTTCCGGATGATAGATATTTACCGGATGATCTGCTGGTTGAGTCAACTGATGCAGTATGCGTACACTTCTACCGGACATGGCTGCTGCTGTGAATACAGCAGTACGGAAATTATCTTTGGTCACTACCTGTGAACAAGAGAAGGTGAACAGGATACCGCCCGGTTTGATTTTCTCAAATGCTTTGGCATTAAGTTTGCGATAACCTTGGAGGGCGTTGCGCAATGCGTCTTTGTGCTTGGCGAATGCCGGCGGATCGAGGATGATCAAATCGTATTGGTCGCCCATGCGGTCGAGATATTTGAAAGCATCTTCTGCAAAAGCCGCATGACGGGTATCACCCGGGAAATTTAATTCTACATTTTTATTAGTCAAATCAATGGCCTTGGCAGAACTGTCTACCGAATGTACCTGTTTGGCACCTCCACGCATGGCGTAAAAGGAGAATCCGCCAGTGTAGCAGAACATGTTTAATACCGAACGGTCTTTGGCATAACGTTCCAACAAAGCACGGTTTTCGCGTTGGTCTACGAAGAATCCCGTTTTTTGTCCTTTCAGCCAGTCTACATGGAACTTTAATCCATATTCCTGAGCGATGTTTTCGTTACTTCCTCCTTTGAGGAAACCGTTTTCCGGAAAAAGGTCCGCTTTGAATGGCAAAGTCGTTTCCGATTTATAGTAGATGTTTTCAATCTGCTTGCCCATCACTTCGGACAATGCTTCGGCAATGGCCATGCGGTCTACGTGCATGCCGGCAGAGTGTGCCTGCATTACGGCGGTCCGGGCATAAACATCGATAACAAGTCCTGGCAGGTTATCGCCTTCTCCGTGTACCAGGCGGTAAGTGTTGTTAGTCGGGTTGGTAGCGATGCCGATGCTGCGTCGCATGTCATAAGCCACTTCCAACTTGCGCTTCCAGAAGTCATGGTCGATCTCTTCTTGTTTAAAGGAAAGAACACGTATGGCAATGCTTCCGATTTGGAAATGCCCTTTAGCTATGAATTCTTTTTTTGAGGTATACACTTCCACTACTTCTCCTTCTTCGGGTTCGCCGTCGAAGTGAGCAATGGCCCCGGAGAAAATCCAGGGATGGAACCGTTTCAGTGAGTCTTCTTTGCCGGGTTTAAGATATACTTTATGCATAAATTTATTATGTTGTTTTTATTTTTATCATTGATCCGAACCTGCTTTCACCGTCTCTACGGTTTCTTCTTCCGGGGCCAGTTCGTAGTTACCCGTACGCTTTAGGTCTTGCAGCAAGTGGTATATGTTGAGGCAAGCCCATGCGTCTGTAGCTGCATATTGCTTTTGGGCATCCGTCAGTACATCTGCTTCCCAATTGGAAAGACGTTGTGATTTTGAGATTTTTTCCCTGAATAGGATGCCGTATATCTTTTGCAGGCTTTTATCCTGAATGCCGAACGGACGGACATACTCTTGCAACTCGATGCATGCCTGCTGGTTGAAAGGAGCCCGTTTATGCAACATCATAAAGTCGTCTTTCAACGAGAGTCCTACTTTGATCACTTCCGGATTTTCAAGCAGCTCTATGATGGGTTGGGTCAGCCCGGTCATGTTCAGGCGGAACAGGAAGCAACACTCGTCAGATGAAATCTGGAGCAATGCTACTTTATGGGAATGTCCTTTGGTGAATGAGGGACGGGTTTCGCTGTCGATGCCCAGAATTGCCTGGGATTGCAGATAAGCCACTGCTTTTTCCGCTTCACTTTCAGTTTGTATTACATGAATCCGTCCGGGGAATGCTGCTTTGGGCATCTCCTTCACCTCTTCTTTGCTTATGGTTCTTTTTAAAATCATATTCGTTTATTCATCGTCGTGGCAATGACAGCCATGATCGTGACAATGGCAGTCGTCATCTTCACAGTGACAGTCTTCATTGTTTTCGGGTTCGTATTCATCCTCCTCTTCGTCTTCTCCCCGGGCCTTCGGACTATATTTCACGTCATGCAGGGCACGCATGGTATTTACCAGTTTTTGTCCCCACAAGAGTCCGAAGTTTTCCTGGCAAATGGCAAGGGAGTCATTCATCGTCTCGTTCAATCCCAGTTGAAATACAAAGATAAAATCTTTAATATCCTGATAGATATCGGCCAGGTCTTCCGAAATATTCTTTTTGATGGGTTCATCGCTGTAAGCCATGTCGGGCAGGAATACTTCCAGATAGTCGTCCTTTTCTGCCAATACGGATGCCAGGTTGATGCGCAACACTTCGTATATTTCTTCCGTCACATATATTTCCGGTGCTTCGTCGCCTATCATTTCGCATTTCGGAAGCATGGACGCTTTTAGATAAAGTAAAGGAAGAATTTTCAGGGTGGTGTCAACAAACATACTACGTTTCATGCCTTCGGCACGTTCCAGAAAAGCGCAGAACTCGGCAGCTACCGTAACGAATTCTATCACATTCTTATCAAATATTACTTGGCTTTCTTTTTTCATATCAGCTTGAATTGAAACGCAAAGGTAAGAAAAAGTTGTGGGTAGTCCAATGAAATTCTTTTTTTTACTACTTTTGCATCATTAATCATATAGCTTAAGATTCTTCATCCACATGGCAAAAAAGAAATCAGATAAGGAAGCAGAACAGAAGCCGGCTTCCACTAATAAGTACTTGGCTTTCTTCAGAAACGAAACAATCCACTTTGTGATCGGATTGGTATTGGTCATCTTTTCAGTCTATCTGTTGCTGGCTTTTACCTCCTTCTTTTTCACCGGAGCAGCCGACCAAAGTATCATTGATAGCGGGAATGCCCAAGATCTTGCTGCTGTAAATAATCATGTAAAAAACTATGCAGGTTCCCGGGGAGCTCAGCTGGCAAGTTATCTGATCAATGACTGTTTTGGTGTCTCCTCTTTCTTTATTTTGGTTTATCTGGCTGTAGCCGGATTGAAGCTGATGCGTGTGCGTGTGGTGCGTCTTTGGAAGTGGTTCATCGGATGTACGCTGTTGCTCATTTGGTTTTCCGTTTTCCTGGGCTTTATTTTTATGGATCATTATCAGGATTCATTCATTTATCTGGGGGGATTGCATGGATATAATATCAGTAACTGGCTTATTTCGCAGGTCGGTATTCCCGGTGTTTGGCTTATTCTTTTGGTGACAGGCATTTGTTTTCTTATATATATGAGTGCCCGCACAGTCATCTGGTTGCGTAAGCTTTTCACTCTTAGTTTCCTGAAACGTAAACAAAAAGAAGAACATTCAGAGGTGGAGCAGGATTCCGATCCCCGTGAATATGATAATCCGAAACCTCAGGAAGTGGAATTCGATGTTAATCGCACTTTCCGTCAGGAGGTACCGGTGAAGAAGGTGGAAACTCCTACCGTATCCGATCTGCTTGTCGAGTCTCCTTCTGAGTCTCCAATAGTTACGGAAAGCAGAAATACGGCAACCGATGGTGATGTCACCATGACTTTCGAACAGACAACTCCTGATCCTGTGCCCCCTTTTCGGGCAGAGTCGGCAGATAACGGGCCTGAGTTTGAAATAGAGGCTGCTGCCGATGACGAAAGTTATCAGGGAACGGAAACCGAACCCTATAATCCAAAGTTAGATCTGGAAAACTATCATTTCCCTACTATCGATTTGATGAAGCACTATGAAAATAGTGAGCCTACCATCAATATGGAGGAACAGAACGCAAATAAAGACCGTATCATTAATACATTGCGTAGTTTTGGTATTGAAATCAGTACGATTAAAGCTACGGTAGGTCCTACGGTGACTCTTTACGAAATCACTCCGGAACAGGGAGTGCGCATCTCAAAGATTCGTGGGTTGGAAGATGATATCGCTTTAAGCCTTTCTGCCTTGGGTATCCGTATTATAGCTCCTATACCGGGAAAAGGTACAATCGGTATCGAGGTACCTAATTCAAATCCTAAGATTGTTTCGGGGCAGTCCATCATCGGCAGTAAGAAGTTTCAGGAATCGACTTACGATTTGCCTATTGCGCTTGGCAAGACCATTACGAACGAGGTATTCATGGTAGATCTTTGCAAAATGCCTCATGTGCTGGTGGCAGGTGCTACCGGACAGGGTAAATCTGTCGGTTTGAATGCCATCATCACTTCATTGCTCTACAAGAAGCATCCTGCCGAACTGAAGTTCGTTCTGGTGGATCCTAAAAAGGTAGAGTTCAGTATTTATTCTGTTATTGAGCATCATTTTCTCGCGAAGCTTCCCGATGGTGAGGATGCTATCATCACCGATGTGACCAAGGTGGTGCAGACCCTCAACTCAGTCTGTGTAGAGATGGACAGTCGTTACGATCTGTTGAAAATGGCACATGTACGCAATATCAAAGAGTACAATGAGAAATTCATCAACCGCCGCCTGAATCCGGAGAAAGGGCATAAATTTATGCCTTATATTGTGGTAGTCATCGATGAGTTCGGAGACTTGATCATGACTGCCGGCAAGGAGATCGAGTTGCCGATTGCCCGTATTGCGCAGTTGGCACGTGCCGTAGGTATCCACATGATTATTGCAACCCAGCGTCCGACTACAAATATCATTACCGGTACTATCAAAGCCAACTTCCCGGCGCGTATTGCGTTCCGTGTGTCGGCCATGATGGACTCACGTACCATCCTTGACCGTCCGGGAGCCAATCAACTGATTGGGCGTGGTGATATGCTTTTCTTGCAAGGGGCTGATCCGGTGCGTGTGCAGTGTGCTTTTATCGATACGCCGGAAGTGGAAGAAATTACCAAATATATTTCACGCCAACAAGGATATCCTACCGCTTTCTTCCTGCCCGAATATGTGAGCGAAGACAGCGGAAGCGATCTGGGAGATGTCGATATGGGGCGCCTCGATCCTTTGTTTGAAGATGCTGCCCGCCTGATCGTAATTCATCAGCAAGGGTCAACTTCGTTGATACAGCGTAAATTCTCCATTGGCTACAACCGTGCCGGACGCTTGATGGATCAGCTTGAAAAGGCCGGTATTGTGGGTCCTTCGCAAGGAAGCAAGGCGCGCGACGTACTTTGTGTTGACGAGAACGACCTTGAAATGCGTTTGAACAATATTCAATAATCAAACGTTAAATGAGTGTATACAATGAAGCAGATTATAATTAGCATTTGGATAGCTTTACTGACTTTGCCTGTGTTTGCGCAACAACAAATGCAGGCAAAGGTTGTGCTTGATAAAACGGCAGCCACATTTGAGAAAGCAGGGGGGATTCGTGCGGGATTCAACGTGACGGTGTTCAATAAAGGCCGGATGGCGGGACAATCTGCCGGAGTCATTGAACTCAAGGGAGAGAAGTTCGTGCTGAAAACGGACGATGGTACCACGTGGTTTGATGGCAAGACCCAATGGAGTTATCTGGCAGGTAGTGACGAGGTCAATATCAGCAATCCAACCGGAGTCGAACTGCAAAGTCTTAATCCGTACGCACTTTTGCAGATTTATCGCCATGATTTCAGCTATAAGCTTGGAACACTGAAGAATTTTGGCGGCAAATCGATTTATGAAGTGGTGCTGACTGCTGCCGACAAGAAACGGGATTTATCACGAATTGTGCTTTATGTCAGTAAAGACACTTACCAGCCACTCTTCATTCTGATGGAACAACGTGATAAGAGCCGTAGCGAAATCACGGTGACCAGCTATCAGACAGGATTGAAATATGCCGACAGTATGTTTGTGTTTGATAAGAAGCTCTATCCTCATGCCGAGGTGATCGATCTCCGATAGGTCAAGAGGAGTAACTTCGATCATTTATTATAAATCGTAGAATGTAAAATAGGAATATGGAAACAGAAAGAATTAAATGCCTTATTATAGGTTCAGGACCAGCCGGCTATACAGCCGCTATTTATGCAGGACGTGCAAATTTGTCACCGGTGCTTTACGAAGGAATACAACCGGGTGGACAGTTGACCACGACTACCGATGTAGAAAATTTCCCAGGCTATCCTCAGGGAATCAGCGGACCGCAATTGATGGAAGATCTTCGTACACAGGCCGAACGATTCGGTGCTGATATCCGTTTTGGAATCGCTACTGCTTCCGACCTTGGCCAAGCTCCCTACAAAATCACGATTGATGGTGAAAAAGTAATTGAAGCCGATTCATTGATTATCGCTACTGGTGCCACAGCCAAATACTTAGGTTTGGATGATGAAAAGAGATATGCCGGTATGGGGGTCAGTGCTTGTGCTACTTGTGACGGATTTTTTTATCGCAAAAAGGTAGTTGCTGTTGTGGGTGGTGGCGATACCGCTTGCGAAGAAGCCATCTATCTGGCCGGACTCGCTTCTAAAGTCTATTTGGTTGTACGCAAACCCTATCTTCGTGCTTCAAAGATCATGCAAGAGCGTGTGATGAAGCACGATAAGATTGAAGTCCTTTTCGAGCATAATGTAGTCGGACTCTTTGGAGATAACGGCGTAGAAGGTATGAATCTCGTAAAACGTTGGGAAGAACCGGACGAAGAACGTTATTCGTTGCCTATCGACGGATTTTTCCTTGCCATCGGTCATAAGCCTAATTCGGACATTTTCAAACCTTATCTGGATACCGATGAGGTGGGATATATCATCACTGACGGTGATAGTCCCCGTACCAAGGTTCCCGGAGTATTTGCGGCTGGCGATGTAGCCGATTCACACTATCGCCAGGCTATTACTGCTGCAGGAAGCGGCTGTAAGGCTGCCATTGAGGCTGAGCGTTATCTGTCGGAGAAGGGATTGATCTGATAGTCGTAAGATATTGTTTATTAATATACCGGACACAACCATGCTTAATAAGAGAGAGCTGGTTGCGTCCGGTAGTTTTTTTATAACTTCTTATTTCTTTATTGATTTTGCGAGATCAAGCCCCTATGGCACCCTGCAAATTCGTCTTGTTCAATTCTATATGTTGTATCAGAGTCATCACAAGCTTGATTCTGTTTTATATTTATCACTTATCCGGATAGATGAAGTTCTTTTTCCGGTAGTTTTCATTTCACCACCGATTAACAGATTACATTGAGAAGAAGATAATTGGGATTATTTATTTTTATGTAATTGTCAATCGATGGAAAAACAAATTAGTATACTTCAATTTCGTCCAGATACAGGTTTGCTTGAACCACCTCTTTGCTGCCCGGGTCTTTTACGAAGTCGATGCCGTTTCGCAAAGTACCGCCATTCTGAAGGGTGACTTTGAGATAGGTTACTTCTCTCGGTTCGAAGGCTAAGGTGTCTGTAAATGCCTTTCTGCCTCTTTCCGGATAGTTGCGTTTGAAGGAAGCTTCTGCGACTTTGCTGTATTTTTGTCCGTCGGAAGAGGTTTCGATGGTGGCAACACTCGGAGGGAGGATAACTGACGCAGGGTTGTATAGCGAACCGAAGACTACTTTGCTGACAGTAGTGGGCTCATCGAATTCGACGATGAATACCATCTCTTTGCAGTTATCATCCATCCGGAATCCGCTCCACGGAGTCATAGAGGCGGTGTTCCCGCGTTTACCGTTGGTAAGCCCGAAGGTACTTATGTCCGTGCCGAGAACGTCATTTTCACCAAAGATGTCGCCTTTGGCACCTCCAATGGCCGGAGTGACTGTGAAGCTCTTTCCGCTGATCAGGTTACCGTACAGTTTCTTTCCGGTGACCTTGCCCAGCATCTGTCCGTCTTTGAAAGCGGCTGCTTTCACTTCAATTTCGCCCGAGAGGGTGAAAGGGCGGTTGTAGAGGGGCGATTCTACGGTTGGAGTACTTCCATCTGTTGTATAATGAATTTCCGCATTGGGATAAAAGCTTTCCAGTATCACTTTTAGCGTATCACTCTCGTCTACATGAGTATTTATGTTCACGTCGAAGAAATTACGGCAGGCTTTTACATTCTTCACGTCCATTCGCCGGAAATCTTCAACCATGCGCTGGCAGAAGTCATTCCAGTTTTTGTTTGCGTTCAGTGTCCAACCGGTTTCGGCAATAGCTATTGCGCGCGGGAAAGCTTGATAGTCGCGGTTATTGTCGCTCGGCATGTATTCGGTCCAAATGTTGCCTTGTACTCCGATGATGTGTTTTTTTACCAGGTCGTCTGCATCGTCCGGTACCGGGTTATAACTGTAGGTCTTTTTAAGTGTATTATATCCGCCGATAGTAACGGGGGCTATCTCCGGTTCTTCCTGATATTGATCCAGATAAGCATATGGATTCGGAGTCATAATAGCGTTGTGACCGGCTTTGGCTGCATTCATTCCGCCTTCTACTCCCCGCCAGGACATGACGGTAGCATTCGGAGCCAACCCGCCCTCCAGGATTTCGTCCCACCCGATGATGTTGCGTCCTTTGCTGTTCAGGTATTTCTCCATGCGGGTGATGAAGTAACTCTGTAATTTCTCCTCTTTGGTATGCTTCTTCCCGTCAATAACGTTGGGAGTGACATCGTCTTTCAGTCCCAGTTGTTTAATCAGTGACTGGCAATATTCACTTTTGATCCAGGCCGTTTTCGGACATTCGTCACCGCCTATGTGGATATATTTGCTTGGGAAGAGATCCATTACTTCGTCCATCACTCCTTCAAGGAACTCGAAAGTGGTATCCGAAGGACAGAATACCTCTTCGAATACGCCCCAGGTTCCCGTCACATCGCATGTACTGTCCGGTGTACACGAAAGCTCCGGATAAGAAGCGATGGCAGCTATTGCATGTCCCGGCATTTCGATCTCAGGGATTACAGTGATGAATTTACTGGCAGCATAGTCTACAATGTCCTTGATCTGTTCCTGTGTATAGTATCCGCCATGCTCTTTGCCGTCGAATATTTGCGGATAGTTCACATAATAATAGTCTATCAGTGTCTCTTTGCGCTTGGAGCCTATCTCGGTCAGTTTCGGGTATTTCTTGATTTCAATTCTCCATCCCTGATCATCGGTCAGGTGCCAGTGGAAGGTATTCATTTTATGCATGGCCAGCATGTCAATGAACTTATATACATATTCCACTGGAGAGAAGTGGCGGCATACGTCCAGCATCATACCGCGGTATGCAAAGCGCGGGGCGTCTTCTATCTCGACAGCCGGCACTGACCATTCTGCGTTTTTTACTTTCTCTGTGCCATATACGGCGGGGGGAAGCAATTGGTAAAGGGTCTGTAGTGCATAGAAAAATCCCTTAGGGGTGGAGGCGCTGAGAGTGATACTCTGCGGTGTGACTGAGAGTTTATATCCTTCTTCGGGCATTCCGTCCTGGGGGACAAAGCGAATGACGGGCTCGTCCGTTATGTTTTCGAAAGTCTGTTTCATTGTGATTCCGGACGTCAACTTCAATCGGTTGATAAGGCTGTCGGCAATGGTCTGTACTTCCGGTGTGCAAGCAGTAGTGATGACTCTTACTTTTTTACTTATTTCAAATCGCCCCTGTTGGGGAATCATTTGGTTGGGCAACGGAACGATATTGTACTCGTTCACGATGGCTTCTTTTGACTGTTTACATCCGGGGGCGATGAAAAGTAGAGACAAAAGAAGAAGAGTAATTCCTTTTTTCATGGTCTGATAAATATGTGTTAAGTTATTAAATAGAGACGAAGCGTCTTAGCCGATTTTGCTGATCTTCTTAAGCTTTTCTTCGTCAATGATCTTGATTTTTCTTCCGTCGATGGTGATCAGGCGTTCGGTTGCGAAGTTGGACAACGTGCGTATGGCATTGGAAGTTGTCATATTCGACAGGTTGGCCAGGTCTTCACGGGACAGATAGATACTCAGGGTAGAGCCGTCTTCCTCCAGTCCGTAACTCTCTTTAAGGAAGAGTAGCGATTCGGCCAGGCGTCCGCGGATATGTTTCTGGGTCAGGTTCACAGTTCTTTCGTCGGCGATACCGAGGTCAACAGACAACTGGCGAATGAAAAACATGGCCAGGTCGTTGTTTTGGCCGAGCAGTGTCATGATGGCACTCATGGGAATCAGGCAGATAGTTGAAGGTTCGAATGCGGAAGCAGCGGTCACATAGTCTTCTTTGGCAAAATAAGCCCGGTAACCGAAATATTCCGTAGGTTTTATCATGCGGATAATCTGACTTCTGCCTCCTACACCGTCTTTGTAGATTTTAACTTTTCCGCTAAGGAGACACATCAGATAGGCAGGCGATTCGCCTTCGCAATAGATTGTTTCGTTCTTTTTGTAATTCTGAAGAGTGAAATTATTGGCCAGGAACTCTCTCTGCTCTGCGTTTAGAGGAGCCCACATCTCTGCAATACGTTCGGGAACGTTTATTTCTGACAAATTCATCTTTACCATGACTGCTGCAAAACTGTGTTATAAAGCACAAATGTAGAAAGAAAAAATGAAAAACGGAATAGTTTTGGGAAAAGTTTGCCATGTTGGCATTGCAATACCGCAGATTCCACAGATGTATGCAGGGTTTATTTCTTTCATTACAGAAGTAGAGAGGGCACAGTGAAACTATATTTTTGAAGATATATTCATAAAAGATTAAAACCCTGTGAACTCTGTATCCTTTGTACTGCATTCTTTGGCTGTTCCTTGTATGCCTTTTGATCTCTATATCTAAAACATCCGGGTGTTTATAATGATAACATCCCCATGTTGTTGTGCAAAACATCCGGATGTTTTATGGTAAAACATGGGGATGTTTTAAGGTGAAGGAATTAGTGCTTGTAGTGGAGCATTTATAAATAAAAAAAGAAAGTGTGTCGAAACTCACCACAGAGTAACACAGGGTGAATTTTAAGTCATTGATTATCAGTGTTGATAATCTGTGATAATCTGTGTAACCTGTGGTGAAAAGACTTTTGACAGAGTCCTATTCTATTAAGTATAGGGCTTACTTTGTGAATAGTAGTTCTCTATACTTTGGTAACGGCCAGATTTCGTCGTCGATTTCCATTTCCAGATGGTCAATATGATCGCGTATGCTTTCCAGATAGGGACGTACGGTCTCTTCGTAGGCAAATGCTTTTTCCTTAAAGTTCTCTTTATGGTTTGCCACTTTGCGGGCCTCTGTCATGTCGCGTACCAGTACCTTGATGGCAGATACACGGTGCGAGATTTCTTTGATAAGCTCTTTCCGGTCGGCACTCATGATTTCGTATTCTTCTGCTGGGAAGATCTCTTTCATTCTGCAAAGGTTTTCCAGCAAGCGGTTCTGATAGCTGACAGCAATGGGGACAATGTGGTTGATGGCCAAGTCACCCAATACACGACTTTCGATCTGTACTTTCATGGTGTACTTTTCAAGTTCCACTTCCAGGCGGCAGGCAAGTTCGGTTTCGTTGAAGATGCGTTCACCGATCAATACGGCTCTCGATTGGTTGTCCATGTAGTGCATCAGGGCTTCCGGTACATGGCAGATGTTTGTCAGTCCGCGACGAGCTGCTTCCTGCTTCCACTCTTCCGAATAACCGTCCCCTTCGAAACGGATGGGTTCGGAGGCGATGATATTTTCCTTCAGGATGCGGAAGATGGCTTCATCCTTGCTGATGCCTTCTTCCATCAGTTTGTCTACCGATGCTTTAAATTCGTTCAACTGGTTGGCCATGGCAGCGTTGATGGCAATCATGGCAGCGGCACAGTTGGCCGATGAACCTGCGGCACGGAACTCAAAGCGGTTTCCGGTGAATGCGAATGGAGAGGTGCGGTTACGGTCGGTAGTATCGAGCAAGATTTCGGGGATACGTCCGATGCCCAGTTTCAGGGTAGTCTTCTCTTCCGGAGTCATTTTGGAATTGGTCACCTGGCGGACAATTTCGTCCAGAGTAGCCGACAGTTGCGAACCCAGGAAGATGGATAAGATGGCTGGAGGGGCTTCATTGGCTCCCAAGCGGTGGCTGTTTCCGGCGCTCATGATCGAAGCACGCAACAGGTCCTGATTTTTGTGAACCATCATCAGCACGTTGACCAGAAAGGTGAGGAACAACATGTTTCCTTTTGGGTTCTTGCCCGGTGCAAAGAGATTGACACCTGTGTCAGTACAAAGCGACCAGTTGTTATGTTTACCCGAACCATTGACACCGCTGTATGGCTTTTCGTGGAAGAGTACGGCGAAATGATGCTTGCGTGCGATGCGCTTCATCAGATCCATCACCAGCTGGTTATGGTCATTTGCCAGGTTGCAGTTTTCGAAAATGGGGGCCAACTCAAACTGGTTGGGAGCTACTTCGTTGTGACGGGTTTTCACCGGTATGCCCAGTTTGTGGCATTCTATTTCAAGCTCTTTCATAAAGGCTGTGACACGTGGAGGGATGGAGCCGAAGTAATGATCTTCCAATTGCTGATCCTTAGCCGAAGAGTGTCCCATCAGGGTACGTCCGGTCAGTCGGAGGTCAGGACGCGCATTATATAAAGAGGTGTCGACCAGGAAATATTCCTGCTCCCAACCCAGATTGGTAAATACGCGGGTTACGTTTTTGTCGAAAAGCTGGCACACTTCGGTGGCAGCTTTGTCAACGGCGGCCAATGCTTTCAGTAACGGAGTTTTGTAGTCGAGCGCTTCGCCCGTATAGGAGATAAAGATTGTCGGGATACAAAGAGTGGTGTCTACCACAAAAGCCGGTGAGGATACATCCCATGCTGTATATCCGCGGGCTTCGAATGTATTTCGGATTCCGCCGTTGGGGAAGGAAGAAGCATCCGGTTCTTGCTGGATCAGTAATTTTCCGGAGAAGCGTTCGATGACTTCACCGTCTTCGCCAAACTCGATAAAGCCATCGTGCTTTTCGGCAGTTCCGTCCGTTAGTGGCTGAAACCAGTGTGTATAGTGTGTCACGTTGAGCGATTTAGCCCAGCTTTTCATACCATTGGCTATCAGGTCTGCCATCTCACGGCTGATGGGCGTACCTTTTTCGGTAGCGTCTACCACTGCTTTGTATGCTTCCTTGGGAAGATATTCCTGCATCTTCTTGCGGTCGAATACGTGGCTGGCATAATAATCGGATAGTTTGTTTGAGGGAGTGGTAACTTCTAAGGGCTTTCTGTTAGATAGCTCTTGTAATGCGAAAAATCTCATTTTTGACATAATGGTGTCTTTTTTATCGGTTGTTGGGCACAAAATTATGTGTTTTTTCTGAGATAACCCCTATTTTTATAGGGGTATTTTCTATAATTAGTCTCTTTTTTAAGATGACACCCTGTTTTAAGAAGGTAGATCGGATTCGTATAAATCATTAATTTATTAGTCGTATAATCGGATTTTTTTTATATTTGCCTTGAATAAAGGAGATTACTATTTGAGATACAAGATATGGATATGGGTGTTTGGGCTTGTCTTGCTCTCTTTTTCACAAAAGGGAGTGGCTAACGTTGTTCTTGATCCTCAGACCAAACGTCCGATTTCTGCCGATTCCATTTTAAATAATGTGATGACCTTTGCCCCGTTTTATGAAAAGTTGGTGACCGACTACCGAGCCGACCTCTATATAAAAGGTACGATGGACATCAAACGCAAAAATTTTATTCTCCGGTATGTGCCTTCCATGTTCCGTCTTCAGAAAGGAGTGCGCCAGTATATGGTGGAAACATATAGTGACCTGCATTTTACGGCTCCTAATATTTATGACCAAAAAGTGAAAGCCTCTGTAGGTACGGTACACAATAGCCGGGGAGTGCCGGGTATGCTGGAGTATTTCAATATCAACCTCTATTCGTCTACGCTGCTTTATGATCGGTTGCTTTCGCCCTTGGCCCAAAATGGACGGAAGTATTATAAGTATCTGATTGATTCCATTATGGGTGGGACAGATAACCGGCAGTATAAGATACGGTTTATCCCCAAAAGCAAAAGCGACCAGTTGGTGGGGGGGTATATGATTGTGAGCAGTGATGTATGGAGTGTCCGCGAGATACGATTTTCCGGCAGGTCGGAGCTTTTGCTGTTCAGTTGTCTGATAAAGATGGGAGGAGTTGGAGAAGATGATGAATTTCTGCCTGTCAGCTACAATGTCGAGGGACAGTTTAATTTCTTGGGTAATCGTATCAACGGGGTTTATGTGGCATCACTCAACTACCATGACATCGTACTTGAAGAAAACCAGAATGAATGGAAAGAAAAAGTGAGGGCAAGGACAAAAGGAAAAAGTAAATATGATCTTTCAGACTCTTACAACCTGCAATGTGAGACTGCTTCTTATCATACGGATAGTGCCTACTTTGAAACGTTACGGCCTATTCCCTTGTCGGAAAGTGAGCGTAATTTGTACGAGGAAGATGCGCTGCGTAAAGACACCATTCAGCGCAATATCAAGCCAAAGAGTAAGAGCCAGGTGTTCTGGGGACAGGTAGGAGATGTGCTGATCAGTGATTATAAATTGAATCTGTCCAATTTGGGAAGTGTGAAGTGCTCGCCCATAATCAATCCTTTCTTATTGAGTTACAGTGGGAGTAACGGGCTTTCTTACAGGCAATCGTTTAAGTACAACCGGCTTTTTAAGCACGACCGGCTGTTGCGTGTGGTACCTAAGTTGGGTTACAACTTTACGCGCAAGGAGTTTTATTGGTCTGTCAATTCTGAATTTAATTATCTACCCGAGAAAATGGGTACCTTCCACGTGGACTTTGGTAACGGAAACCGGATTTACAGCAGTGATGTGCTCGATGACCTGAAGGCCATACCGGATAGTGTATTCGATTTCAACCAGATTCATCTGGATTATTTCTATGACTTATACTTTAACTTCAGGCACAGTATCGAGATTATTAATGGATTGGAATTGAGTGTGGGCTTTTCCACCCATAGACGAAAAGCCGTGAAACCCTCCAAGTTGGTTCCACTGACCAAGAGCCTGGAGCTTCCCAACGAAGATATTCAGGGAAAAATCAGGAATACCTATTTAAGCTTTGCTCCCCGGGTCCGGTTGGAGTGGACCCCTTGCCTTTACTATTATATGAACGGCCATCGTAAGATCAACCTGCGTTCTAAATACCCCACTTTTTCAATAGACTGGGAGAGGGGTATCAAGGGGGTGTTTGGCAGCACCGGGCAATATGAACGTCTGGAGTTTGACCTGCAACACCATATCCCTTTGGGACTGATGCGTAATATCTATTATCGTTTTGGTTTCGGTATGTTTACTAACCAGAAAGAAATGTATTTTGTTGACTTTAATAATTTCACCCGTAGCAATCTTCCTGAAGGTTGGAATGATGAAATTGGCGGAGTATTTCAGCTTCTTGACCGACGTTGGTACAATGCTTCACGCAAGTACATACGGGGGCATTTCACCTATGAAGCTCCTTTTTTACTTCTAAAGCATCTGATCAAGTATACACGCTATGTGCAAAACGAACGGTTGTATGCAAGTATATTATCGGTACCCCATCTTCAGCCTTATATTGAGCTGGGATATGGAATCGGCACTCACATTTTCGATTTCGGCGTTTTCGTAGGAAGTGAGAACTGGAGGTATACCGAGGTTGGCTGTAAATTTACGTTTGAGTTATTCAACCGCTAATTTTATTCTTGTTATTATTTGTCGGGGAGGAGAAAACCTTTATCTTTGCCCGTAAGAGGATGAGATAAAGATTTAGCAAAAAAGAGGTGCAGTCGCCTCGTGAATTCAGGGCCTTTCTGGATTTCTTTATTAAGATACTCATAATAAAGAAAAGTAATTACTCTCATCCTCTTTTTTACTTGCTTCTATATATTAATTAAGGTATAAGGATGGAACTACTTTTAGCTATTGTGATTGTCGTTACCGGTTGGCTGGTTTTTAGTATCATTCGTTCAAGTAAAGGCCAGGAAGGATATAAAAGATGGAAAGCCGGAAACTATGCCGGTGAGAATCCTTATGCTAAAGAGAAGAAGGAAAGTGTTTCGTCCCTGAAGAATATTTTTGGTAGGAAAGTCGTGGCTTTCGGCTCAAAGCGGTTCGATGCCGGAGCTGTCAGCTGGTGTGCCAGTTTACTTGGAGTCAAAGAAGACACGTTGAGAGAGGTGCTGGATTATGTTCCGAGGCAATACACCCAGTTCTATATAAAGAAGAGAAGCGGAGGAGTCCGGATCATTACAGCTCCCCAAGGTCAGTTGCGAGCTATGCAGCAGACCATTTACCAACGAGTTTTATTGTTAGCCAATGTGCATCCTGCTGTTACCGGATTCTGTCCGGGTAAATCTGTATCCGATAATGCACGGGTTCATTTGGGACGAAAAAATGTGTTGAAAGTAGATCTTCATGACTTTTTCCCTTCCATACGTTCGCCCAGAGTGAGGGCGACATTCAGGGAGATGGGATATTCACATCCTATAGCGAAAGTACTGGCGGAACTCTGCTGTTGTAACAGGTATCTTCCGCAGGGTGCGCCTACAAGTCCGGCTCTCAGCAATATTATTGCTTATCCGATGGATAAAAAAATGATGGCGTTAGCCGATGAATACGGGCTGGTCTATACAAGGTATGCCGATGACCTGACCTTTTCGGGAGATTTTCTGCCGAAGGATAAAGTCTTGTCACGGATTGATCAGGTTATCAGGGAGGAAGGGTTTACGATGAATGTGAAGAAAACCCGTTTTCTGCCTGAGCATAAACGTAAGATAATCACTGGAGTATCAGTTAGTTCGGGTGCGAAGATGACAATTCCCAAAACTAAAAAGAGGGAGATTCGTAAGAATGTGCATTACGTCCTGACAAAAGGATTAGCCAGTCATCAGGAGCATATTGGCTCCACCGATCCGGTTTATCTGAAGCGTTTATTGGGCAATCTGTGTTACTGGCGTTCCATAGAACCGGATAACCGATATGTATCCGATTCTATCGCGGCTTTAAAGAGCTTGATGTGAGACGTACCGATTGTAGCTCTTTTTGATATTTTTTTTGCTATTCTTTTCTAATTCAAGAAAATAGTTCTATCTTTGCGCCCGATTTATATAATCAATATAATGTCTTATTTAATTAAAGAATTACTAAACAATTAATTATTAATGGAAAACTTAAAGAACGTTGCTCCTATTGAAGACTTCAACTGGGATGCGTATGAAAACGGCGAGAGCTTCGCTGGTGCCAGCCACGAAGAACTTGAAAAAGCTTACGACGGTACGCTTAACAAAGTAAATGACCGTGAGGTTGTTGACGGAACTGTAATCGCAATGAACAAACGTGAAGTTGTTGTGAACATCGGTTACAAATCAGACGGTATCATTCCTTTGAATGAATTCCGCTACAATCCTGATCTGAAAGTAGGTGACACTGTAGAAGTATACATCGAAAACCAGGAAGACAAAAAAGGACAGTTGGTTCTGTCTCACAGAAAAGCCCGCGCTACCCGTTCTTGGGATCGCGTTAATGCTGCTCTGGAAAATGAAGAAATTATCAAGGGTTACATCAAGTGCCGCACTAAGGGTGGTATGATTGTTGACGTATTCGGTATCGAAGCATTCTTGCCGGGTTCTCAGATCGATGTGAAACCGATCCGCGACTACGATGTATTCGTTGGCAAAACAATGGAATTCAAAGTTGTTAAAATCAACCAGGAATTCAAAAACGTGGTTGTTTCTCACAAAGCTCTTATCGAAGCTGAACTGGAACAACAGAAGAAAGAAATTATCGGTAAACTTGAAAAGGGACAAGTTCTTGAAGGAACCGTTAAGAATATCACATCTTATGGTGTATTTATTGACCTCGGTGGCGTAGACGGATTGATCCACATCACTGACCTGTCTTGGGGCCGCGTAAGCGATCCGAAGGAAGTGGTTGAGCTGGATCAGAAGTTGAACGTAGTTATCCTCGACTTTGATGACGAGAAGAAACGTATCGCTTTGGGTCTGAAACAACTGACTCCGCACCCATGGGATGCTTTGGATCCGAACCTCCAGGTAGGTGACAAAGTGAAAGGTAAAGTAGTGGTTATGGCTGACTACGGTGCATTTATCGAAATAGCTCCGGGTGTTGAAGGTCTGATCCACGTATCAGAAATGTCATGGTCACAGCACCTGCGTTCTGCACAGGACTTCATGAAAGTCGGTGACGAAGTAGAAGCTGTAGTTCTGACTCTGGATCGTGAAGAACGTAAGATGTCTTTGGGTATCAAACAACTGAAACAAGATCCTTGGGAAACTATCGAAGAAAAATATCCTGTAGGTTCTAAACATACTGCTAAGGTTCGTAACTTCACTAACTTCGGTGTATTCGTAGAAATCGAAGAAGGTGTTGACGGATTGATCCACATCTCTGACCTGTCTTGGACTAAGAAGGTTAAACACCCGTCAGAATTTACTCAGATTGGTGCTGACATTGAAGTTCAGGTACTGGAAATCGATAAAGAAAACCGTCGTCTGAGCCTTGGTCACAAACAACTTGAGGAAAATCCTTGGGATGTATTTGAAACAGTATTTACTGTAGGTTCTGTACATGAAGGTACAATCATCGAAATGTTAGATAAGGGTGCTGTAGTTGCTCTTCCTTACGGCGTTGAAGGTTTCGCTACTCCGAAACACCTCGTTAAAGAAGACGGTTCACAGGCTCAGATGGACGAGAAACTGGAATTCAAAGTAATCGAGTTCAACAAAGACGCTAAGAGAATCATCCTGTCTCATAGCCGCATTTTCGAAGATGTTGCCAAGGCAGAAGAAAGAGCTGAGAAGAAAGCTGCTTCTAACGCAAAGAAATCTTCTAAGAGAGAAGAAACTCCTGCTATCCAAAATCAGGCTGCTTCTACTACTTTGGGTGATATCGATGCTTTGGCTGCTTTGAAAGAACAGCTGGAAGGTAAGAAGTAATTCAAATCTTTCATAGATTGATATAGAAGGGTATCTCATTCAATGGGATACCCTTCATTTTTTTGTATATTGAATCATTGCGCTGAACTTTAATTGTCTATCTTTGCAAATACAGTTTGAAAGATGGAAAAATTTGAATTACATATATTGGGTTGTGGGTCCGCATTGCCTACTACCCGGCATTTTGCCACTTCGCAGGTAGTCAACTTGCGTGATAAACTTTTTATGATCGATTGCGGAGAAGGGGCACAGATGCAATTGCGTAAGTCGCGGTTGAAATTTTCGCGGCTGAACCATATCTTCATTTCGCATCTGCATGGTGATCATTGCTTCGGATTAATGGGGCTTATTTCCACTTTCGGGTTATTGGGACGCACGGCAGAGTTACATATCCATTCTCCAAAAGGATTGGAGGAGTTATTGGCTCCTATGCTTAATTTCTTTTGCCATACGTTGGCATATAAAGTCATTTTCCATGAATTTGACACCAGACAAGCGTCGGTGATTTATGAAGACCGTTCGATGACAGTCACCACCATCCCGCTCCAGCACCGTATTCCCTGTTGTGGCTTTTTGTTTGCGGAAAAGGCCCGGCCGAACCATATTATCCGTGATATGATCGATTTCTATAAAGTCCCGGTCTATGAATTGAATCGGATAAAGAACGGTGCAGACTACATAACTCCGGAAGGAGAAGTGATTGCTAATGCGCGCTTGACCCGCCCCTCGGATCCTCCCAGACGGTATGCCTATTGCTCGGATACGATTTTCCGGCGGGAGATTGCGGAACAGATCTCAGGTGTTGATTTGCTTTTTCATGAGGCTACATTTGCCGAATCGGAACTGGCACGTGCTAAAGAAACGTACCATACTACAGCAGCCCAAGCCGGCCGGATAGCTGTGGAAGCCGGTGTACGGCGATTGGTGATCGGTCATTTCTCTGCCCGTTACGAAGATGAAAATGTTTTGCTGAAAGAAGCTTCGGCTATCTTTCCGGATACTATACTTGCAAAAGAAAACTTGTGTATAAGTCTTTAATTTCGGGAGACCGATTAAACCTTTGTTGAATAGAATTGTCTAAAATAACATATACGAATTACAAACGAACCTATGAACCCTTATAATGAACGAGAGGTTTTGGCACTCCTTCAGGATGAGAGGACACAGAAGCAGGGATTTGAGCAGATCGTTTCGCAGTATAGCGAACAATTATACTGGCAGATCAGGCGGATGGTACTTTCACATGACGATGCCAATGACCTTCTTCAAAATACTTTCATTAAGGCATGGATAAACATTGACTATTTCCGGGCTGAGGCAAAGCTGTCTACCTGGCTTTACCGTATTGCCCTGAACGAATGTATCACTTTCCTGAATAAACAACGGGCTATGAATACAATTGCCATTGACGATCCGGAGGCCGACGTGACTCAGAAACTGGAGAGCGATCCTTACTTCTCGGGGGATCGGGCAGAGTTATTGCTTCAGAAGGCATTGCTGACCCTTCCTGAAAAGCAACGGATGGTGTTCAACCTGAAATATTATCAGGAAATGAAATATGAAGAGATGTCGGAGATATTCGGCACTTCGGTGGGGGCTCTGAAAGCTTCTTATCACCATGCCGTGAAAAAAATCGAGAAGTTTTTGGAGGAGGCTGATTAAACCTTTTAATATGCATAATGTCTAAGAAGAAGAGAGGAGAAGAACGTATGAAAGAAGAAGATAACATATTGAAGAAAGTGGGGAGGGAGAATTCCTTTAAAGTACCTGAGGGATACTTTGAAAACTTGACTTCAGAGGTGATGGGTAAACTTCCGGAAAAAGAGAAGCCTGCTTTTGAAGAAGTGAAGCAACCCACAATGTGGACCAGGGTGAAACCTTTATTCTATATGGCGGCTATGTTCATAGGAGCTGCATTGATTATCCGTGTGGCTTCTTCAAATCACCAGCCGGCAACGGTGGATGATCAACTGACTGCAAATGATGCAGGAACCGAAGTTGTTTCGGATGAATATATTGATGTAGCACTGGATCGCTCGATGCTGGACGATTACTCTTTGTACGTCTATCTCAGTGATGCTACAGCTGAATAAGTAAACTAAACTGATTTAATAAAGCAAAATGAAGAAACTGATTATTCTATTGATTATAGTTTGTAGTTGTATCCCGGCACTGAATGCCATGGGAGATCCTAACCAACATTTGTCACCCGAAGAATTCAGGGCCAAACAACGAGCATTTATAACAGAAAAAGCCGGTCTGACTAAGGAAGAGGCAGCAAAGTTCTTTCCGGTTTACTTTGAATTACAGGACCGGAAAAAACAACTGAATGACGAGGCCTGGAAGTTGCTTCGTAGCGGTAAAGATGATAAAACCACTGACGCACAATATGGAGAAATATTGGAAGGGGTATACGATGCCCGTATCGCTTCAGACCGTCTGGATAAAACTTATTTTGAGAAGTTTAAAAAGATACTTCCGTGTAAGAAAATTTATCTGATACAGCGAGCAGAAATGCGTTTTCACCGAGAGTTGTTGAAAGGGGTTCGTGATAACAAAGGAAAGAAAAAATAGAATGAAAAATTGCTCTCCTGCAAGAGGGAGAATTTACCACAGACTTAACGGATTGCACAGATAAACACTAATTGGGGATATTTATTGATCCGTCAATTACATACTCTGCGCAATCCGTTAGTTTGCAGTGGAATTTTGGTATTATCCTTTTAGAGGAGAGAGGACTTTTTACAGTCCTTTCTTTTTGGCTTCATCCCAGATTGCATCCATTTCTGCGAGAGACATCTCTTTCAGGTTTTTGCCTTCCTTAATGGTGTGTTCTTCCAGGTAG
Source organism: Bacteroides sp. 11BF (assembly GCF_019633765.1). Classification (NCBI taxonomy): domain Bacteria; kingdom Pseudomonadati; phylum Bacteroidota; class Bacteroidia; order Bacteroidales; family Bacteroidaceae; genus Bacteroides; species Bacteroides sp. 11BF. The sequence goes on along the minus strand of NZ_JAFKPJ010000009.1, from coordinate 137,420 downwards.
TTGAATCGGCGGATGAATTTTTGGTTTGTACGTTCTAAGGCATTGTCCGGGTTGATCTTGTAGAGACGGGCAGCGTTGATGAGGCTGAACATGACATCACCGAATTCGGCTTCCGCCTTATCTTTGTCCATATGGGCTATTTCTACCTGAAATTCTGCAATTTCTTCTTTGACTTTTTCCCAGACTTGCTCTTTTTCTTCCCAATCGAATCCTACATTACGTGCTTTGTCCTGCATCCGGTAAGCTTTGATAAGTGAGGGTAGGGCAGTAGGGACTCCGCTTAATACAGTTTTATTTCCGTCCTTTTCCTTTAGTTTCAGCTGTTCCCAGTTTTCGGATACTTGTCCGGCTGTGTCGGCTTTTACTTCTCCGAAAACATGTGGATGGCGGAAAATCAGTTTTTCGCAGAGTTTGTCACAAACATCTTTCATGTCGAAATCACCGGTTTCTGAGCCTATTTTTGCATAAAAGGCCACGTGCAGCAATACATCTCCCAACTCTTTACAAATATCTTTTTTGTCATCGCGCATCAATGCGTCGCACAATTCGTAAGTCTCTTCGATAGTATTGGGGCGCAGACTTTCGTTGGTCTGTTTGCGATCCCAGGGACATTTTACCCGAAGTTCGTCGAGTATATCCAGGAAGCGCCCGAAGGCTTCCATCTGTTCTTCTCTTGTATGCATGTTTATTCTTTATTTGATTCTTTTTTCCATTCGTTGTATGAAATCAGCAGACCGATGACTTCCGAATAGTTTTTCCGTCCGCTTTCTATTTTGTTTCCTTTCAGATATAAGTCATATATCCAATCTTGAATATCACCTATCAACGGGCTATATTTAGCCATCCAATACTCTTGATCCTTCCGGGCGAGTTCGATGATTTCCGGACGTATCCGACTGAATAATTCCCGGTATTCATTTTCTGTCATCAATCTGCGGGCATTAGCAAGCACATGTCCCAGGATAGAGAAGTAACCGCTAAAGCGGATTTCTCTATTTGTAGAACGTGTGCAGACCTGATAGGCGTAAAAGTTGGCTTCCGCTTCACTGGTGATACCCAATAAGTGGGCCAGTTCATGCGTATAGGTTGCCGGATATTGTGGAGGTAACAAGTCACCATTCAGCGTGAACTCACAGAAAAACGGTCCCATGCTTCCTGTTACTCCTACCATTGAAATAAGTGGAGTGAACAACATTGTTTTGACCTGTGGCATGGAGTGTGGAGGATGGTGTACGCCGAGACTGTCACTGATCAGACTGTACTGGCTGACTGCTTCTTTACAGATGGTTTCCTTATTGATCCGGGTTATGGGAACGTATGATTCATTCAGTAAATAGATGTATTGGTTTACAAAGTGGTCAAAATTTTCCGGAGTATAGGTAATATATGGTATCCCTGTACGCTCGTAGAAGTTTCTTTGCGAATAGTTGAGTCCCCATGCCAGGTAAAACCATACATAGATCCATGCCAGATATTCCGTATCCCTTCTCAGGATTGTTTTCCAGCTTAACTTTTGGCGGATGCGTGCGTATACCGGATAAAGAATAATCCCTGTAATACTGAATGCAATGAACAGGTCACCCAAAGCAAAAGGAAAGAAATTGGAAAAACCGGACAGGACGTACGAGATAACAGGATAGACCGAGCGTGCATATCCTTCCCCCATTGCCGGGATCGCCTGAGTGACCCAGACAAGGATAATTAAAGTTCCTAAAACAGAGTACCGTATGACTCGCTTTTTGCTTTTCATTGCTACTTCTTTCTTTCGAGGAACAAAAGTACATATTCCTGTCCCTATATTCTACTTATTTTTATTAATTTTGCGCCAATCTTTCGCAATAAACTAATAAAATAGATATATACAACATGGAATTAGCAAGTAAGTACAACCCTGCTGACGTGGAGGGAAAGTGGTATCAGTATTGGCTGGACCATAAATTATTCAGTTCGAAACCCGATGGACGTGAACCTTACACCATCGTTATTCCGCCCCCTAACGTCACCGGTGTGCTGCATATGGGACACATGCTTAATAATACCATTCAGGATATCCTCGTTCGTCGTGCACGTATGGAAGGCAAGAATGCTTGTTGGGTGCCGGGAACCGACCATGCCTCTATCGCTACCGAAGCAAAGGTGGTGAATAAGTTGGCTGCACAGGGTATTAAAAAGACTGATCTGACTCGTGACGAGTTTCTGAAGCATGCTTGGGCATGGACAGATGAACATGGTGGGATTATCCTGAAACAGCTCCGTAAGTTGGGGGCATCCTGTGACTGGGACCGTACTGCTTTTACTATGGACGAAAAGCGTAGCGAAAGTGTGCTGAAAGTATTTGTAGACCTTTACAAGAAGGGACTTATTTACCGTGGCGTGCGTATGGTAAACTGGGACCCGAAGGCATTGACAGCTTTGTCTGACGAGGAGGTGATTTACAAAGAGGAGCATGGAAAGCTGTATTATCTGAGATATAAGGTAGAGGGTGAAGACAGTTATGCCGTTGTTGCGACTACTCGTCCGGAGACGATTATGGGCGATACCGCTATGTGTATCAATCCGAATGACCCGAAAAATCAGCACCTGAAAGGTAAGAAGGTTATTGTTCCGCTGGTAGGCCGTGTCATCCCAGTGATTGAGGATGATTATGTAGATATCGAATTCGGTACAGGATGTCTGAAAGTGACTCCGGCACATGACGTGAATGACTATATGCTGGGTGAGAAGTATAACTTGCCAAGTATTGATATTTTCAATGATAACGGGACTATCAGCGAAGCTGCCGGTATGTATATCGGTATGGACCGTTTTGAAGTTCGCAAACGGATTGAGAAAGATCTTGAAGCCGCCGGATTACTTGAAAAGACGGAGGCATATACCAATAAAGTCGGCTATTCTGAACGTACCAATGTAGTGATAGAGCCTAAACTCTCTATGCAGTGGTTCCTTAAGATGGAGCATTTGGCTCAGATTGCCCTTGAGCCGGTGATGAAGGATGAGATTAAGTTTTATCCTGCCAAATATAAAAATACTTATCGTCATTGGATGGAGAACATCAAAGACTGGTGTATCAGCCGTCAGTTGTGGTGGGGACACCGCATCCCGGCTTACTTCCTTCCGGAAGGCGGATATGTAGTAGCCGTTACTGACGAAGAAGCATTGAAATTGGCTAAAGAAAAAACAGGAAACGATCATCTGACAATGGCTGACCTTCGTCAGGATGAAGATTGTCTGGATACTTGGTTCTCTTCCTGGCTGTGGCCTATTTCTTTGTTCGATGGTATCAATAATCCGGATAACGAAGAAATTAACTATTACTATCCTACCAGTGACCTGGTGACCGGTCCGGATATTATCTTCTTTTGGGTGGCCCGCATGATTATGGCAGGCTATGAGTATGAAGGTAAAATGCCGTTTAAAAATGTATATTTTACGGGTATTGTCCGCGACAAATTGGGACGTAAAATGTCCAAGTCGCTCGGCAACTCACCGGATCCGTTGGAGTTGATAGAGAAATACGGAGCAGATGGTGTACGTATGGGGATGATGCTTTCGGCTCCTGCCGGAAACGACATTCTTTTTGATGATGCACTTTGCGAACAGGGACGTAATTTCTGCAATAAAATATGGAATGCTTTCCGACTGGTGAAAGGTTGGGAGAATGGAATGGGAACAATCGATATTCCGGCGGATGCACACCTGGCTGTACAATGGTTTGACCAAAGACTGGATGCTGCCGCAGTTGAGGTAGCCGATTTATTCAGCAAGTACCGTTTGAGCGAAGCGTTGATGCTGATTTATAAACTGTTCTGGGATGAATTTTCTTCATGGTTGCTCGAAATCGTGAAACCGGCTTATGGACAGCCTGTAAACGGATTTATCTATTCAATGACTTTGAGTGCTTTCGAACGTCTGTTGGCTATGCTCCATCCCTTCATGCCATTTATCACGGAAGAATTGTGGCAGCAGTTGCGTGAGCGTGAGCCGGGGGCAAGTCTGATGGTAGAACCGTTGGCAGAAGTCGGAGAAGTGAACGAGGAGTTTTTGAAACAATTTGAAACGGCTAAAGAGATAATCAGTAGTGTGCGTGCCATCCGTTTGCAAAAGAATATTGCAATGAAAGAACCGCTTGAGTTACAAGTGGTAGGAGTAAACCCGGTAGAGAAAATGAACCCTGTTATCTTTAAAATGTGTAACTTGTCTGCTATTCAGGTAGTGGATGTAAAAGCTGACGGAGCTTCTTCATTCATGATCGGAACGACTGAGTTTGCAGTACCCTTGGGCAATATGATCGACGTGGAAGCTGAGATAGCACGTATGGAAGCCGAACTGAAACATAAAGAGGGCTTCTTGCAGGGCGTTTTGAAGAAACTCAGCAATGAGAAATTCGTGAGTAATGCGCCGGCTGCCGTTATTGAAATGGAACGCAAGAAACAGGCTGATGCCGAAAGTATCATTAAATCGCTCAAAGAGAGTATTGCGTCTCTGAAAAACGCGTAAGAAAATCTTTTTAGAAGATAAATATAAAAGGGCACTCTAAAATAATAGGGTGCCTTTTTCTGTATACGAATAATAATGATACCTTTGTTACCGATTTTAGCAATCGACCGTTACAAATGAAACAAATACAATTCAGATACTTCTGTTTCCTTCTGATTCTGTTGGGAGGAATGAACTGTCGGCTATCGGCTCACAAGGACAGGTCCGGTGGAGATGTGTTGTTTCTGAATTCTATTAACTTTAATCTTCCCTGGGCAAAAAGTATATATTGGTATGTACATCAGGAATTGCAGAAGGAAGACATTTCCGTAACGGCCGAATCTCTGTCTGTACCGGCCCTTTGTAGCCGTAAAGAGGCAACTGCAATTGTAGAACAGTTACGTCGAAAGCATGATATACCTCCTCGATTGGTTGTTTTTATAGGTGACCCGGGATGGATTGTCTGTCGGGAGCTTTTTGATGATGAATGGAGAGATGTGCCGGTCATCATTACTAATGCTCGGGACCGCTTGCCGGCAACACTTGATGTTTTGCTGTCTCACGAACCGCTGACTGAAACCAATACCGTTCCGGCTAAAGAATGGCGCAAAGGATATAATGTGACTACATTGGGGCAAACGTATTATGTAAAAGAGACTATCGAACTGATGCGGCAAGTGATGCCTGGGATGAAACGAGTTGCTTTTATATCCGATGACCGATATATCAGTGAGGCAGTTCGTGGTGATGTTAGTCAGGCTGTGGGCAGATACTTCCCGGAGCTAAGTCTGGAACAGTTGTCAACCAAAAATATTTCTACTGAAATGCTGCTCGATACTTTGAGCGGATATGATAAAAACACCGGATTGATTTATTATTCGTGGTTTGAATCGCATAACCAAGACGACAATAACTATTTGTTTGATCATATTCAAGAGATTATTACCCGATTTGTGCACTCTCCCCTGTTTTTGCTGGCTGCTGAGGATTTATCTAATAACACATTTGCGGGAGGGTATTATGTATCGGTGGAGTCATTCGGAGATTCATTATTGCAACTGATTGAACGTGTGTTGGAAGGAGAGCAACCTCGCGAAATTCCGTCTGCATTAGGGGGTGAGCCGGCCGCTTATCTTTGTTATCCGGCTTTGCAGTCCTACCAAATCCCTGTTTCGCTTTATCCGGAAGAGGCTGTATATGTAAATCTTCCTATGAGTTTCTTCGAGCAATATAAAAAGGAGATTTTACTAACGGTATTTGTCGTGCTTCTGGTAGCAGGTGCCATTGGCTTTTATATTCATATTCTTAAGAAAACTCATCAACGCCTGGAAGAGGCCCGTCTGAAAGCGGAGGAGGCTAATCAATTAAAATCAGCTTTTCTTGCGAATATGAGTCATGAAATACGTACCCCTCTGAATGCTATTGTCGGCTTTTCAAACCTGCTTTTGCAGGTAGAGGATAAAGAAGAGATGAAAGAATATGCCGATATCATTGAAACCAATACAGATCTTCTGCTTCAACTGATCAGCGATATTCTGGACATGTCGAAGATCGAGTCCGGAATGTATGATTTTCATATAACCCGTGCGGATGTCAATCAAATGATGTCGGAGATAGAACAAGTGGGTAAATTGCGTATCAAATCGGAAGAACTCGTTCTAACTTTTGACGAACAATTGCCCCAATGTATTTTATATACTGATAAGAATCGGTTGACACAAGTCATTATTAATTTGTTGACCAATGCGATTAAGTTCACTTCCGGAGGGGAGATACGGATGGGATATCGGTTGAAAGATGCCGCAACATTATATTTTTATGTGTCTGATACAGGCTGTGGCATGTCTACCGAACAGTGTGAGCATGTGTTTGAACGTTTTGTCAAATATAATCCTTTTATACAAGGTACCGGGCTGGGGCTATCTATCAGCCGGATGATTATTGAAAAACTGGGAGGTGAGATCGGGGTTACCTCCGAGGTTGGTAAAGGCTCTCTTTTTTGGTTTACTTTACCCTACCGGACTTCTGTATAGTATTTGCTGAATGCTCCGCTGTTTTAACGCAGCAAGAAGGATAGCAGGACGGGCAGATAATCTTTCAGATCGATGCGCAGTTGTTTCAGTGCCTGCTGAATCCGGTAATCTATCGTTTTGGGAGATACTCCTAAGCGTTCGGCTATTTCGTTGTAGGTCAGATTCTGGAAACGATTGAGCTCGAATGCTTCGCGGATATTTTCCGGGAGTCGTGCCAAAGCTTCTTCTATTTTTTCGGTTAATTCTTGCATGACGTAGAAATCGGGATCATCATACTGTGATTGGAGATTGTCGAAAATCATCTTTTCGATTCTTTGTTTCACTTCGTTCCGATTGATAAGAGTCAGGCAACGATTTTTAACAGCTTTGAACAAGTAACTTTTCAAAGAAGTTTCAAATGCCTGCATCTCTTTATTTTCCCAAAGCCAGACCATTACATCCGATACAATCTCCTGTCCGTCGTCCGGTTCCACAAACAGCCTGGCGTAAGCGCACAAGGCGGGATAGTGCCGGAGAAACAGCGCTTCAAATGCGTCTTCATTTCCCTGTTGTATCTGATAAAAAAGAATTTCGTCGCTTGTTGTATGCGATGTATTGTTGTGCATGTAAACCCTCGTTTTGGGCAAAAATAATATTTTTTTCAAAAAAAATACGTTTTTAGGTTAGGAGATTTCTAATTTCATTCGTCTTATCTATAAAAGCACGAATTATGGATGAATCCTATTACATAAATGAGTCAATTCTTTTAAGCTATTTTGCCGGGGAGCTTCCTGCTGACAGACAAAAGGAGGTAGAAGAGTGGATCGCTACTTCGGAGGAGAATACGAAGACAGCACGGGATATTTTTCAGCTTTACCGGGCAGCCGATACATTGAACTACATGAAGCATGTAGATTCTGTTGGGGCTTTCCATCAGGTAAAGGACCGAATACACAAACATCAACATAGAATTTCATGGATGGTGTGGGGGCAGCGTATTGCTGCTTGTTTAGCTTTGCCGCTGCTTGCCACCACCCTTTATCTGATTTTGAAAAACTCCCCCGTGGAGTATGTGGAGATACGGACAAATCCCGGTATGGTTGCTGAAGCGAATCTGCCGGATGGAACTAAAGTTTGGCTGAACTCGGGATCTTCACTTAAACATCCTACCAGGTTCACAGGAGATATACGTAACGTAGAACTTGATGGAGAGGCTTACTTTGAGGTGCATAGAGATAAGAGTAAGCGATTTATTGTTAATACGCCTTTCCGTATTCAGACTGAGGTTTTGGGTACGGAGTTCAATATAGAGGCTTATCGGACGGACAGTGTGGTAAGAACTACCTTAGTATCGGGCTCTGTGAAATTGTCATTTCTGGGTGAGGGTGACAAGCAACGGACCTTTGTGATGAAGCCTGATGAGGAGTTTATCTATAATCCGAAAACACGTACAGTGAGGACCGACAAACCTTATGTGAAAACTTATACGGCCTGGAAAGACGGTCAGGTGGTATTTAGGAATACCCCGCTGTCTGAGGCTTTGAAAATACTTACCAAGCGGTTTCATGTGGAGTTTATCGTAAAAGATTCTACTCTTTATGGAAATTCATTTACCGGAGTATTCAGCGAACAGCACTTACCTCTGATTCTTGAACACTTCAGGCTTGCTTCGGGCATACAGTATAGATTTATAGAACTGGAACATAACACACAGCAGACAATACAGCAGAAAATGAAAATAGAGCTATATTGACCATTTGAATATTAAACTTTTAAAATCTGATACCTATGACAACACGTCCACCTTAAAACAAAAAAACATACAGGAAAATATTGGCGTATTTTCCTGTATGAAAGTCCACCGTCCGCTTGTTTGGCGACAAGTTGTGCGGTTAATAGAATTTTTTAAATCAAAATCACTACAAATCTATGACAATTTACTTAAACTTCCAATTTTTCGGGAGGCAGAATATCTTTTCGCTTCTGAAAAAAATACCTTTGTGTATGAAACTATCAGCGATCATGTTGTTTGTCTTTGCCAGTATGGCATTTGCGGCTAAGGGTTATAGCCAGTCAGTACGTGTGACATTGAATGTCAGCAACAGCAGTCTTCAGAAAGTGCTGGATGAAATAGAGAAGCAGTCGGAATACCACTTTTTCTATAATAATAAGCAGGTGGATATCTCTCGGAGTGTGACTATTAAAAGTACTCAAAAAGAGATCAGCCAAGTTTTGAATCAGCTGTTTGCCGGTACGGATATCGGTTATAAAATATTGGAGAATAGTATTATCCTGTCTCCTAAACAGATTTTGGAAACGACTGCTGCACAACAGCAGACCACTAAAAAGATAAAGGGGCTGGTTACTGACGAGGCCGGTTTGCCCATTATCGGAGCTAATATTAAAGAAAAGGATTCCGGAAACAACGGGACGATTACAGATGTCAACGGTAACTTTAGTCTTTCTGTAGGAACTAAAAGCTCAATTATCATTTCGTATATCGGGTACATCACCAAAGAAGTTCCCGTGGGTAATAATACTTCACTTACTGTTCGGTTGGCCGAGAACACGAAACTGCTCGATGAGGTTGTTGTAACGGCATTAGGTATCAAGCGCGAAGAGAAGGCTCTGGGGTATGCCGTGCAAAAAGTGGACGGAGATCGGCTGGCTGCTGTAAAAACAGTGAATGTTGCTACTTCGTTAACGGGCAAGATTGCCGGATTGAATGTAAAAAACAGTACAGAGTTCAATACAGCTCCTTCACTCTCGTTGCGTGCATCTGCCCCCCTGTTAGTTATCGACGGTGTACCTTATGGTAATGTGGGATTGAATGATATAGCAGCTGATGATATCGAATCGGTTGATGTCCTGAAAGGAGCTACGGCTTCGGCACTCTATGGTGCCCGTGGAGGTGCCGGTGCAGTGATGATTACCACTAAAAAAGGTAAGGAAGAAGGGTTGAATGTGACTGTAAACAGCAGTACCATGTTTGCAGCCGGATATCTGAGAAAGCCGGAGGTACAAACTTCATATAGTTCCGGGTCACAGGGGACTTATTCCACCGGAGGATATGTATGGGGAGACAAACTGGACATCGGACGTACAGCATTGCAATATGATCCGTATACTCACGAATGGGTGGATATGCCTTTGGTTTCGAAAGGTAGAAATAACTTAAAGAACTTTCAAGAATTGAGTTTGGTGACAAACAACAATGTAAGTGTATCCCAGAAAGGTAAATATGGTAGCGTACGTACTTCATTGACCCATGTATATAACAAAGGGCAGTATCCGAATCAAAAATTGAATAAGATTACTTACTCAGTATCGGGCGATATGAAATGGAAGAAATTTTCTTTTGACGGAGGTCTGACTTATAACAAACGTTTCTACCCCAACGATATGGGAGCCGGATATGGTGGAAGTGGTTTCCTTTATAATTTGTTGGTATGGTCAGGGGCTGAGTATGATATACGGGACTATAAAAATTACTGGATTAAACAGGATGAACAGCAGAACTGGATGGATACCAAATGGTATGATAATCCATATTTCATTGCGAACGAAATTACGCGTTCAAGCGATTATGATTTGATTAACGGATATCTTTCTGCCAATTATGATTTTACTCCTTGGTTGAACTTATCATTACGTTCGGGGCTGGACTCGTATTCACAGAAAAAAGAGTGGCGGAATGCTGTAAGTGCTGTGGGTGGTTGGCATAAACAGGGTTATTATAGTCTGCAACGCTTAGGCGGATATAGTTTAAACAATGACTTGATACTGTCTGCCGATCATAAATTCGGTAATTTCAATGTCGATGGTTTCGTGGGTGGAAACGTTTATTACTGGAAGAGTGATAATATTTTGGCTGAAACACAAAATGGTCTGAAAATTCCGGGATATTACTCATTGAAATCATCTGTAGACCCGTTGAAAACAACCAGTGGTATTACTAAAAAACTGGTGACCAGTGTATATGCAAAAGCTTCTGTTTCGTGGAAGAGTACTTTATTTCTGGATGTAACGGGACGTAATGACTGGTCATCTTCCTTACCGTCGGAGACACGATCTTATTTCTATCCGTCTGTGGCCAGCAGTGTTGTGCTTTCGCAGTTTATCCCAATGCCTAAATTTATTGATTTCTGGAAAGTGAGAGGTGCATGGACACAAACTAAGAGTGACCTGGGAGTATATGATACTAACAATACTTATAGTGTGTCTACCGATTTGTGGAATGGTGAGAGTGCTGCATATTATCCCACATCTATCCGTGGTGTTGCGGTGAAACCTTCGGCTACACGTTCTTATGAAATCGGTACGGCAGTCCATATGTTTAAAAATCGTCTGAAAGTAGACTTTACTTATTATAATAAGCTCTATTACAATCTGACTCGTAGTGCCGGCATCAGCAACTCTTCCGGATTTACGTCTACATTGATCAACATTGATGAAGAATATGTGGGTCGTGGGGTAGAATTGACTCTGTCAGGCGATATTATCAGAACAAGAGACTGGAACTGGGAGTCGGCTTTCAACTGGTCACGTGACCGTTGGTATTATACCAAAATAGACCCGGTATATTCTACACAGAAGCCTTGGGTAGCGGTCGGTAAACGTTGGGATTGGTACGGAATTTACGATTGGGAACGCGATCCTCAAGGAAATATTATCAATTACAATGGTTATCCTAAACAGAGCGATTACCAGTCGGTTATCGGTTATGAATATCCTGATTGGATATGGGGCTGGACGAATACGATAACTTACAAAAATTTCACTCTCTCCTTTACACTTGACGGACGGGTAGGAGGTATGGCACACTCGAAAACCAATCAGGCGATGTGGAACTCGGGGGCACATATTGATTCGGACAATCAGTGGCGATATGATGAAGTGGTGAATAAGAAAACCAATTTTGTAGGTACCGGAGTGAAAGTCGTTTCCGGGAGTGTAGATTACGATTCGAACGGAAAAATTATCCATGACGACCGAGTATTTGCTCCGAACGACGTACAAGTATCTTACGAGTCGTATATGAAGAGTACTAACCCGTATATAGGTACCGTGACACGTCAGAATGTATTTGACGAGACGTTCTTCAAACTGCGTGACCTCTCGCTGAGCTATCAGATGCCTAAGTCTGTTTGCAACAAACTGCATATGAAAGGTTTGACACTGGCCTTTGTCGGACAAAATCTGTTTGTATGGACTAAAGAGTTCCGCTTTACCGATCCCGACAGTGACTCCGATAACCTAAGTTCTCCGTCCACCCGTTATTTAGGCTTTAATGTAAAATTGGATTTTTAAAAGATAGAATAATATGAAACGAATTAATAAATACATATCGTTGTTATTGGTAACTACCTTGTTGGCTTCTTGCGATAAGTTCGATGAAATCAACACAAATCCCGATGCAACCACTAAGGTTACCTCTTCACTGCTGGCGACCGGATTACTTTTGGATATTACATCGTCCAGTGCCAGTAAATCATTTATATATGACGATCTGCTTGCCAAACAAATGGCATGGGGCGAAAGTATGGAAGATTACCAGTATAATGTGTTCGGACGGTCCGGTTTCGGAGGATACACGACACTGATTAATGCACAGAAGATGGTCGAATCTGTTACGGATGATAATGTGAATGCATACGATGGTCTGGCACATTTTATAAAGGCCTACAAAATATTCTATATGTCGATGGAAATGGGAGACCTTCCTTACGAGGAGGCTTTGCAAGGTGAATTAGGGTTGGTACGCCCTAAATACAATACCCAAAAGGAAGTGATGGGGTTTGTTTTGAGTGATCTGGAAAGAGCATACGAACTATTTTCCTCAGCTAAAGATTTTGATGGTGATCCGATTCTGGGAGGTAGTATCAGCAAATGGAAGAAAGCGACTACAGCATTTCAGTTGAAAGTTCTGATGCATCTTTCGAAGAAAGAGAGTGATGTAGATTTGAATGTGAAAGAACGTTTTGCCCGGATTGTGGCATCGGGTAGCTTAATGGAATCAAACGATGATAATCTTCAGATGAAATATGCGGATAAAGCGAATACTGTATATCCTTTCCATAACACAAATACTAAACACGCCGGTTATGCCATGCTTTCTACTATGCTGATTGATAAGTTTAAGGCAACCGGAGATATCCGTATGTTCTATTATGCCAAACCGGCAAAGGCTAAACTTGATGCAGGAGTGACCGCTGACAGTTGGGATGCTTATATCGGGACTGATCCATCATTGCCTTTTGAACAGATAGAGAAGGCTTATGCCACAGAACAATATTCTGGATTCAATGCGCGGTATACTGATTATCCTTCCGGAGAACCGGTTGTCCGATTGGGATATGCCGAACAGAATTTCATTCTGGCAGAAGGCGCCGTGAGAGGATGGATTTCGGGTGATGCAACTATTTATTACAAGAAGGCAATCAGAGCTCACATGGAGTTTATAGCTACTAATACTCCGGATGAAGAGATCTATCATCATGGACATCCGTTGACGCAGGAAGCGATTGCGGCTTTTCTTGAAACACCGGCTATACAGTTAAGTGGTGAGAGAGAGGGAGACCTTGAGAAGATATTGACACAACGTTATCTGGCATCGTTCATGCAACATCCGTATGATGTTTATTATGACTACCGTCGTACAGGGTATCCAGTATTACCGATCAATCCCGCAACCAACCGGAATACGATGAATGACAGACTGCCTATGCGCTGGATGTATCCGAAATCAGAGTCTGATTATAATCTGGAGCATCAGAACGAGGCTTTGCAACGTCAATTCGGGGGGGTAGATGACGTTAATAAACTGATGTGGATTTTGCAATAAAATAGAGTTTTAGAAGAGGTGTGTGCAGAATGGAGAGAAATACTTTCTGTTCGCACCTCCTCTGGTTTTTAATACATTTATTAATATGATGTTGAGATATAGTTTATTAAGTATAGTCTTATGGCTATCTACTGTAATGGCTTATGGCAAGGGAAACGAAGTTAAAGTCCTCCAAATGAATATCTGGCAGGAAGGTACCATGGTGAAAGGGGGCTTTGAGGCAATAGCTGACGAGGTGGCTCGTCTGGAGCCGGATATCGTGATGTTTAGTGAAGTGAGAAACTATCATGGAAAACAATTTATTTCGCGTATACTACAGGCTTTGGAAGAACGTGGAAAGAGATATTATGGTGAAAACAGCAAGTTGGATGTAGGTATTTTATCTAAATATAAAATTGAAGAACAGGCTCCTAATTGTCCCTTGGAAGATGATGCCGGTTCCGTACTGAAAGCCCGCATACGCATTAATGGAAGAGATGTTGTTGTATATTCCGCACATTTGGATTATACACATTATGCCTGTTATCTGCCAAGAGGATATAGTGGCGTTACATGGAAAAAGTTGGATGCACCGGTACTGGATGTAGCGGTGATTGAGAAAGCCAATAATGAATCTTTGCGTGATGAAGCGATTCGTCATGTGATAGAAGATGCCCGGAAAGAAAAGGGGAATATTGTTTTATTAGGCGGTGATTTCAATGAACCTTCACATTTGGACTGGAACGAAAGTACGAAGAATTTGTGGGATCATAACGGAACGGTAGTTCGGTGGGATTGTTCCGTTCTCCTTGAAAATGCGGGATTTAAAGATGCCTACCGGACAAAGTATCCTAATCCGATCACACATCCGGGATTTACTTTCCCGTCTGATAATGAAGGTATAGCTGTAGAAAAGCTGTCGTGGGCACCTGACGCTGATGAACGGGATCGTATTGATTTTATTTATTTCAGGCCTGACAAAAAAATGAAATTGAAGGATGTATCTGTGGTAGGACCTTCAAAATCGATTGTCCGCAGTAAACGTATAGAGGAGAGAAGCAAAGATTTATTTATAACCCCGTTAGGGGTGTGGCCGACAGATCATAAAGCTGTAATGGCCACTTTTCTTCTGAAATAATTAGGAGAATACAGGGGTTATTGCCAGCGAGTATTTATATCTTTGCTACTTAATTTTATTTGAAATATTTAAATGTAATACTTATGAACAGGAAAAACTACTTATTAGCTTTTATTCTTTGTATGCAGACCTTATTTGCTTCTGCGCAAGTTTATCCGGTACGTGCAAAACTTACCGATAAAAATTCTTTTTCAATGATTCTGTTGCCCGATCCACAGAGCTATACAAAGTTCGATGCCAACCAACCTCTTTTTGAGCTGCAGACAGCATGGGTGGCTAATAGCATTGAGTCTCTGAATATAAAAGGAGTGCTTTGTACCGGTGATTTGGTGGAGCAGAATGAAATACGTATTCCGGATGGAGTGAACGGGAATCAGACAAGTGAAGAACAATGGCGTGCCGCCTCGCGTGCATTTGAGCGCTTGGACGGAAAGCTGCCTTATGTGATTTGTACCGGCAATCATGATTATGGATATCAAAAAGCAGAAAATCGTTTGTGCCATTTTCCTGATTACTTTCCTTCAGAGAGAAATTCTTGCTGGAGAGAAAGTCTGGTTGCTGTAGGAAATAACTATCAGGGTATACCAACACTGGAAAATGCTGCTTATGAATTCGTGACTGATACCTGGGGTAAGATTTTAGTTGTTTCTCTGGAGTTTGCTCCTCGTGATGAAGCTTTGGAGTGGGCGAAGAAAGTGGTGGATTCACCTCGCTATAAGGATCATAAGGTGATATTGTTGACGCATTCATATCTGGCATGGACAGGAAAAATAATTGAAAAAGAGAATTATAAAATGACACCTGCCAATTATGGACAAGCTATTTGGGACAAGTTGGTCTATCCTTCAAAGAATATTTGTATGGTGATTTGTGGACACGAATGTGAGATAGCCGATTATAAGGATAATGTCAGTTTCCGGATTGATAAAAATGCATCCGGTAAAAATGTTCCTCAAATGATGTTCAATGCACAGACAGCAGATGGACAATGGTTTGGTAACGGTGGAGACGGGTGGCTGAGAATTATGGAATTTATGCCTGATGGAAAAACGATTAAAATCAAGACTTTCTCTCCTCTTTTTGCTCTCTCTCCTCTGACTTGCGATAAATCGTGGAGAACAGATTCTTATGATCAGTTTGATATTACGATAGAATAAACAGTACATGTAAAGGAGGGTGTGTCGAAACTCACCACAGAGAACATAGAATAACACAGATGTGTCTTTAAGTCGTTGATGATCAATGTGAATAATCTCTGCTACTCTGTGTCCTTTGTGGTGAAAAGACTTTTGACACAACTCCTTCTTTTTATTCGGTAACTCTGCCTCCTTTTATAATGTCTATCTTTCGTCTGTGCGAACTACGCTGCCAGAAAAATTAATGCCAATGATAAGAATTCCTTGAGTTCCTTGCGTAGTAATTTCAGTGCCTGTTGTATACGATAATCTACGGTCTTAGTAGATATATTAAGGAGCTCTGCAATTTCTTTGTAACTCATATCCTTGAAGCGGTGCATGATAAATGCTTCTCGATAAGATTCCGGTAACGCTGCTATGGCTGTGTGAATCCGTTTTGTTAATTCTTCTATCTGATAGAAGTCTACATCGTAAATCATTGCCTGATTTTTTTCATAAAATAGTGTATCTGCGCGATATTTTACCTCTTTCTGCGCGATGCGGTTTAATGCACGGTGATATATCATTTTTAGAAGATATTGGCTTAGTGATGATTCAATAAGTAATATCTCACGATTCTCCCATAGCCAAAGCATCACATCCTGTACAATTTCCTCCGCATCCTCCAAATCCACAAACCGGTGGGCGTATGCACATAACGTTGGATAGTATTTTCTGAACAAGGCGTTAAAAGCCTTTTTATCCCCTTGTTGAAGTTTGGAAAGCAATAAAATCTCTTCTCTTGTCCGGTTTGGCTTCATAGATTTAAGAATTTAATTTATATACAAAGATAGTCTTTTCTTATTAAAACAAAGATTTTCTAAAAAAAAATGGAATTAAGTTTAGGAATCCTATTTTCCCACCTGTCTTATTAATAAAAGAGTTGAGTTATAAATATGAATCAAGAAGATATAGACCATTTACTACCTCGTTATTGTGAAGGACTGGCTACGGAAGAAGAGTGCAGGCAGGTGGAAGCCTGGATAGGAGAATCGGAAGAGAACCGGAAGATGGTTGATCAGATGAATACTCTTTATCTGGCAGTAGATACAGTTAACGTAATGCGTAAAGTGGATACGGAGAAGGCCTTGGATAAGGTTAGGAGTAGAATGGTTGTAAAGAAAACAACTTGGTGGGAGTGGATACAACGTACCGCTGCTGTTTTATTCATTCCTTTGTTTATAGCTTTTGTGGTGCAATACACAAACAATAGTAAACCTGTCTTGAGTCAGATGCTTGAGATTAAGACGAATCCGGGAATGACAACTTCGGTGGTACTACCAGATAGCACGGTCGTTTATCTGAATTCGGAATCTTCTTTACGTTATCCAACTTTTTTTGAAGGTGATACACGAGATGTGGAGTTGCGGGGAGAGGCTTATTTTGCGGTAGCAAAAGATTTAAAAAAGAAGTTTTTCGTCTCTACTCCACATGCATCAAAGATAGAAGTATTGGGTACCCATTTTAATGTGGAGGCTTATGAAGATGAACCGGACGTCTCGACCACGTTGGTAGAAGGACATGTTTGTTTTCATTTTAATGATAGAGACTATCGGGTTAAGAAAGTTGTTATGAAACCCGGACAAAAGCTTGTTTATAGTTCGACAAGCGGTGATGTGCAGCTATATGCTACATCTGGTCTGTCGGAAACCGCCTGGAAGGATGGCAAGATCATATTCAGTAATACGCCGTTGGAAGTAGCGTTGAGAATGCTTGAAAAACGTTTTAATGTAACTTTCATTATAAAGAATATACGTTTAAAGACAAATGCGTTTACGGGTACATTCACCGAACAACGGCTTGAACGGATATTGGAATACTTTAAAATTTCGTCCAAGATACAATGGAGATACCTGGAGAGTCCTGATATTCAGGATGAACGGAGTAAAATTGAAATTTATTAATTAACCATTAAAAGAAATGCTTATGAAAAACAAATCTCCCTGAACTACTAAAAACGTACGGAAAGATATTGGCGTATCCTTCCATACGTAAAAGAGTAAACCTTTTGAGCTTGTTTAGCGACAAGCTAAGATAAACTATTTTTTTAACTTTAAGTCAATACAAAATTATGCAAAATTATTTTAGCATCCAATTATTGCGGGTGGTAAAGTCTTCGCTTTGGCTGACCTCGAATAAAATACCAAGAACTATGCGACTATTTATTCTATTCCTAATTTGCTCTATGAGTTTTGTGCATGCCACAGATGTTTTTGCACAAAAGGTGGAGATCAGTATTGATATACATAATCAAACTGTAGAGAAAGTTCTGAAAGAAATAGAAAAGCAATCGGGCTTTGGCTTTTTCTTTAATAACAAACATGTTAACCTGAAAAGGATGGTTTCCGTTTCAGTTGACAAGAGTGATATATTTAAAGTGCTGGATGAAATCTTTGAAGGGACTAATGTGAAGTATTCCGTTTTGGATAAAAAGATTATTTTATCTACCGAAATGACATCGAAGCAACAACAAACGGTAAGAGTTTCGGGAAGAGTGACGGATGTGAACGGAGAACCGGTGATTGGTGCCAGTGTCGTTGAGAAAGGGACAACAAACGGTATCATAACTAATTTAGAGGGAGAGTTCTCCTTATCAGTGAGTTCGGAGAAAGCGGTGATTGAGATTTCTTATATCGGATATCAGACTCAGGAACTGAAAGTTGTTTCGGGAAAACCATTGAGTGTTACGATGAAAGAAGATACCCGGGCTTTGGAAGAGGTGGTCGTGGTTGGATATGGTTCACAGAAGAAAGTGAACGTGATTGGTTCGATTGCTGCGGTGGATAGTAAGAAACTTGAATCCAGAACCGCTCCCAGCGTTTCGAATATGCTGACCGGACAACTATCCGGAGTAACAATTACACAATCGAGCGGTAATCCCGGACAAGATCAAGGTACAATTCGTGTACGTGGTGTCGGTTCTTTTGGAGCAACCCCCGATCCTTTGGTGTTGGTTGACGGACTTCCCGGTAGCTTGAATGATTTGAATCCAGCTGATATTGAGAGTATTTCAATCTTGAAAGATGCTTCCTCTGCTGCTATTTACGGTTCGCGTGCTGCGAACGGCGTTGTACTTGTGAAAACCAAGGGTGGTCAAAAGGGCAAGGTTACTGTAAGTTATAACGGTTATGTCGGATTTAATCAGGCTACTGAATTACCTGAAATGTGTGATTCGTGGGAGTATGCCGAACTGTACAATAAAGCAATGGGCAAGGAGGTTTATACGGCAGAAGAGATTCAGAAATATAAAGATGGCTCCGATCCGTACAATTATCCTAATGAACACTATCTGGACAAATTATTGGGTAACAAAGGGCTGCAAACCGGACATGAACTGACTGTGAACGGAGGCAATGATAAAACACAATATATGGTTTCCTTTGGCTATGTAAAACAGAACGGATTGATGAAACACAATCACTATGATCGTTATAACGGCAGAGTGAATCTGACGACAGAATTGGCTAAAAACCTTACATTAACCACACGTTTAGGCGGTGTCGTTTCAAAAAGAAGCGAGCCTTCTACTCCGGGTGGAATGGATTCTGCAGGATTTAAAGCTTTTTCAAGCAATGCACTTCGTTTCCCAGGATTGTGGGCTACCAAATTGGAAGATGGTTCGTACGGTTTAGGACCCAAGGTGCTTGGTACACCGTTGGCATGGTTGGATAGTGGTTCTTTTTATGATGAAAACTTTGATAAATTCCGTTCTAATGTAGAGTTGGCGTTTACACCGGTGAAAGGTTTAACTTTGAAAGCTATCGGAGGATATAATTATACCGGTCAGCAGATTCGTCACTATCGTTCGGCTATGGAGATTACAGGCGGTAAAAAGTTGGGTCCTTCTTCTCTGTCGGATACTATGTATAAAACGGTCTATAAAACGTTTCAGGCATTGGCAGATTACAATGTGAAATTCAGCAAGAATGATTTGTCTGT
Organism: Bacteroides sp. 11BF; assembly: GCF_019633765.1. Taxonomy (NCBI): domain Bacteria; kingdom Pseudomonadati; phylum Bacteroidota; class Bacteroidia; order Bacteroidales; family Bacteroidaceae; genus Bacteroides; species Bacteroides sp. 11BF. The sequence continues at coordinate 117,857 of NZ_JAFKPJ010000009.1, read as the reverse complement.
ATTAGTCGGTTATACTTGGGAAGATGAATCGCAGAGAACCGTAGGAGGAAGCCGCCTGAATTTCCCATCGGATGAAGTCCCCTACCTGAACGCCGGAGGAGCTGATGGGCAAACCAATTCCGGTGGAGGCTACGATTGGGCCATTATGTCTGTTTTCGGACGTTTGACTTATAATTATGACCAACGCTATTTGTTTGAAACCACGATGCGCTATGATGGTTCTTCCCGTTTCCCGACAGATAATAAATTTGGTTTCTTTCCATCTGTTGCCGCAGGATGGCGTTTATCGGAGGAGCAATTTTTCAAAGAAGCAGAGTCACTGAGCTTTATTGATAATCTGAAGCTGAAAGCATCATACGGTATTCTGGGTAATAACAATATTGGTAACTATCCTTATCAGTCTACTTATGCTCTTGGAAAAGCAATGAACTATGTATTCGGGGGTGTTTATACTCAGGGTGCCGCAGTGACTACCTATGTTGATCCGACTCTAAAATGGGAAAAGACCCGTACTACGGATGTCGGTATCGAGACTGCTTTCTGGAAGAACAAACTGACGTTTAATGCAGCTTATTTCTATCGTAAGACAACAGACATCCTGTATAAACCGAGCGCAAGTTATTCTTCTATTTTTGGTCTTGCACTTTCGCAAGTCAACACAGGAAGTCTTGAAAACAAGGGATGGGAGTTTGAAATAGGGCACCAGAATAAGGTTGGTGAATTTAGTTATCATGTTAACGGAAACTTTTCCATTATCAAGAATAAAGTGATCAGTCTGGGTGTAGGAGATGTGGAGCAAAAGAGTGGAATGATAGGTAATGGTAGCAATCTGTTCCTGGGTTATCCGATGAATATGTTTTACGGTTATAAGACGGATGGCGTATTCTTGACTGATGAAGAAGTAAAAGAATGGCATGATCAGAGTAAGATTGCTCCTAACTCCAAAGCGGGTGATTTGCGTTATGTGGATATTTCCGGTGACGGAAAGGTGGATGAAGCCGATAAAGCTTATTTGGGATCGAAGATACCTCAATATACATTTGGTTTAGGATTGGGTGCCGAATACAAAGGATTCGATTTTAATATATTGCTTCAAGGAGTGGCCAAAGTAAAAGGACAGTTGACTAATTATGCCGGTTATGCTTTCTTCCAGGAAGGTAATATCCAGAAATGGCAGGCAGAAGAGACCTGGACGAATAATCAGTCGAACCGGTATCCTAAGTATCCCCGTCTCGAGGTGATGTCGAATGCGGGTAGCAACAATACGCTGGGCTCTGACTTCTGGATTCTGGATGCCTCTTATCTCAAAGTGAGAAATATCCAGTTAGGATATACATTGCCCAAACATATAACTCAGAAGTTCGGTTCCTCCAACCTTCGTTTTTATATATCACTTGATAATCCATTCTCCATCAGCGGATATCGTAAAGGCTGGGATCCGGAAATTAATACAGACGGTAGTTATTATCCTATTCTGTCAACTTATACATTTGGTTTAACCTTAAAATTTTGATGTAAGATGAAGAGTTTAAAATATATAGTAGCATTGGCATTGGCGGCAGGACTGTTTCAAGCTTGTGATTTAGAGCGCTATCCACTGACAGACTTGTCTGAAGAGACTTTTTGGAATAGCGAATCGAATGCGGAACTGGCATTGACTTCTCTTTATAGAGGAAGCCTGACAGACGGCGTAGAGTATAACCCTTCGGATTGGTGGTCCTATCACGGAATGATTATGATGGAGCATCTTTCGGATAATGCTTTTGACCGTCGGGGGGAGAATAATCCTTTCTTCAAGATTTCAAGTGGCAATTTGACGGCTGATAATGCATTTATTAAAAGATATTGGGAAACGTCTTATAAGAGAATAGGTTACTGCAATCGTTTTCTTGTTGGCATTCAGAATAGTTCCGAATCGGCAAAAAAGACACGGATGATTGCTGAGGCCCGCTTTTTACGTGCAACCCAGTATTTTTATCTTGCCAGCTACTTCAAGGATGTTCCTTTGGTAGAGAATGTGCTGACGGGTGAAGAAGCCAACAATGTGACAAAGACTTCACAGGCCGATATCCTGAAATGGTGTGTAACCGAATTTACTGCAGCTGCGGCCGATTTGCCCCGTTTCTCCGCCATTCCGGCGGGAGAAGCCGGACGTGCTTGTAAACAGGCGGCCCTTGCTTTTCTCGGACGTACCTGCATGTTGCAGAAAGACTGGAAAAGTGGAGCAAAGGCTTTCCACGATATTATGGAATTGGGAGATAATGCGATAAACGCCAACTATCAGGAGCTGTTTTATCCTTCTACCGGAACTTCGAACAAGGAGAATATTTTCTACATCCAGTATCTGGAAAACTATCTGGGTACCGGTCTGCCGCAGCATGCACTATCTGCCAAAGACGGGGGCTGGAGCTTGGTCAATCCGGCTGCTGATTTATACGAATCGTATGAATTTAAGGATGGAACTCCTTTCAGCTATGATGATCCGAGATATGACCCATCTAATTTAGGAAAGGATCGCGATCCGCGTCTGGATTATACAATTTACTATAACGGTGCCATCTTTATGGGTACAGAGTATAAGATGAGTCCTGACTATAGTGCAGCCAAGAAAGAGAAGCTCGATTATACGAGCGAGGCTTCCAGAACCGGCTTTATGATGAGGAAATATTTTGAAGAATCGACACCTATAAACGATGTACAGAGCGCAAACGGACTGACTCCGATTATTCGTTATGCCGAAGTGTTGTTGGGATATCTGGAATGTCTGGTTGAAGATAATCAAACGATCACTCAGGGAACATTGGACGAGACAATCAATGCAGTGAGAGGTCGGGCCAGTGTGAAGATGCCTGTTATTACCGAAGTGAATCCGGCTAAACTTCGTGAGATCGTGCGTCACGAACGTCGCATTGAGTTGGCTATGGAAGGCATTCGCTACTGGGATATCATGCGATGGGGGATTGCACATGAAGTGTTGTCCCAGAAAATATGGGGTGCTCCCTATCCAAATTCAACTCAGTATGCAACAACGACCAAGGAGGTTGATCCGACAGGGAAGTGCCGTTGGTATGTTGGAAAACGTGCTTTCCGCAATCCGACAGATTATACATGGCCGATTCCACAGTCTGAACAGAATATTAATCCTAATTTACGCGACTAATTTAATAGCTTAAGCAATGAGACAATATGTATTATTGGCTTGTCTCTCTCCGGTAGCATGCCTGATGGCTGCTACCGGTCAGAAGGGAGGGAAAGCCCAACAAAAAGTAAACGATCGGAAACTCCCCAATGTTGTGTTTATCTATGCTGATGACCTCGGCTATGGTGATTTGGAATGTTACGGTGCAAAGAATGTGCAGACACCTCATGTAAACCGTTTGGCAGCTGAAGGGATCCGCTTTAATAATGCCCATGCTACAGCAGCTACAAGTACCCCATCCCGTTATTCCATGCTTACCGGAGAGTATGCCTGGCGTCGTCCGGGCACGGATATTGCGGCAGGCAATGCAGGGATGATTATCCGCCCCGAGCGTTATACGATGGCTGACATGTTTAAAAACGCCGGTTATGCTACTGCTGCTATCGGCAAATGGCATTTAGGATTGGGAGATAAGGATGGGGAACAAGATTGGAATGCTCCGTTGCCGACTGCTTTAGGAGATATCGGTTTTGATTATTCCTATATAATGGCTGCAACCGCTGATCGTGTTCCGTGTGTTTTTATAGAAAATGGCAAGGTAGCTAATTATGATCCCTCTGCTCCGATTGAGGTCAGTTATCGTAAACCGATTGAAGGAGAACCATTGGGAAAGGATCACCCGGAGTTGTTGTTCAATCTGAAGTCAAGCCATGGACATGATATGGCTATTGTCAATGGCATTGGTCGTATCGGATATATGAAAGGGGGAGGCAAGGCCTTGTGGAAAGACGAGAATATTGCTGATTCGATAACTTCACATGCCATAGGTTTCATTCGTGAGCATAAGGACGAGCCGTTCTTTATGTATTTTGCGACAAACGATGTTCATGTCCCTCGTTTTCCGCACGATCGCTTCCGTGGTAAAAATCCGATGGGATTGCGCGGAGATGCAATAGTCCAGTTTGACTGGAGTGTAGGTCAGATTATGGATACGCTTGATAAGCTGGGATTATCAGAAAATACCCTCATTATCCTGTCCAGTGATAACGGGCCGGTTGTTGATGATGGCTATCAGGATCGGGCAGAGGAGTTGCTGAACGGGCATAGTCCCGCAGGACCGTTACGTGGTAATAAGTACAGTGCTTTTGAAGGTGGAACCCGTATTCCCGCTATTGTCCGGTGGCCGAAGGGAGCTGCTTCAGCCGAGGTTTCCAATGCTGTAGTTTCACAAATTGATTGGTTTGCTTCTTTGGCTTCATTGGTTGGAGCAGGGCTACCCAAAGGAGCGGCACCTGACAGTTTTAACTTTCTGGATACTTGGTTAGGCAAGAATCAGTCCGATCGTCCATGGGTGATAGAGCAGGCTTCAAATCACACTTTGTCGGTCCGTACCAAAGATTGGAAGTATATTGAGCCGAATGACGGACCTGCCATGATTACCTGGGGACCTAAAATAGAAACCGGTAATTTGAGTACCCCCCAATTATATCATGTAGCAGATGATGTGGCGGAACGGAAGAACGAAGCTTCTTTATATCCGGAGCGGGTTTTTGAATTACAGAATATATTAAGGCATGTCCGGATGAAAAATTTGAAACCTTAGAAAACTTCTTGGCAGAAACAGGATGCCGTCTTAATGATAATATCGTTGAGGCGGCATCTTTTTTAGATGTGCTTTATATTTAATTTCATTATTTTCATGACAGAACAAGATTCTTGCCTATCTTTGTACTCAGGCTCCATTGACCTCATCAGAAATTACTCTTGAACAAATTTAATATGACAAACGAAAAAATGAAGTTGCTAAACTGTACCTTAGGGGTGGTAGCGGGGGTATCTTTGCCGGCTACTGCTTTGGCCGGAGTGCCGCAGTTTGCACAAGAAAAAACAGAAAAACAGCCCAACATTATCCTGATTGTTGCCGATGACTTGGGATACGGAGACTTAAGTTGTTATGGTGCCCATCGAATACAGACTCCGGGCATGGACCGTATAGCCAATGAAGGTATTCGGTTTACACAGGGATTCTGTACCGCAGCTACGTCCACTCCGAGCCGTTATTCGGTCATGACCGGGAAGTATCCCTGGAGCAATGTCGAAGCTAAGATTTTGCCGGGTAATGCCGCGTTGATTATTGATCCACAGAAGATAACATTGCCAAAGCTGATGAAGCAGGCAGGGTATACTACCGGTTCTGTCGGTAAATGGCATATCGGTCTGGGAGACGGGCATGTAGATTGGAATAAGGAGGTACATCCCGGTGCTGCCGAGATCGGTTACGATTATTCATTCATTCAGGCAGCGACGAATGATCGTGTTCCTTGTGTTTTTCTGGAAAATGGAAAAGTGGTCGGGCTGGATCCGAATGACCCTCTTTATGTGGATTATCGGAAAAATTTCCCTGGCGAACCCACCGGTAAAGACAATCCGGAGTTGTTGCGTATGCACCCCAGTGTGGGGCATGCAGGTTCCATCGTGAATGGGGTGCCTCGTATTGGTTTCCAGAAAGGCGGTAAGGCGGCACAGTGGAAAGATGAAGAAATGGCAGGATTATTTCTGGATAAAGCCAAACAATTTGTTGATGAAAACAAGGATAAACCTTTCTTTCTCTATTATGGACTTCATCAACCGCATGTACCTCGTGTGCCTAACGAACGTTTTGTCGGGAAGTCGGGTATGGGGCCTCGTGGCGACGTGATTCTGGAAGCTGATTGGTGTGTAGATCAATTTCTGAAAGAATTGGATAAACTGGGATTGGCAGAGAATACCATTGTGATTCTGACAAGTGACAACGGTCCGGTACTTGATGATGGCTACAAAGATGATGCTGTTGAATTGGTGGGTGATCACCAAATAGCCGGGCCCTTACGCGGGGGTAAAACAAGCATGTTTGATGGGGGAACCCGTATACCATTTATGCTTCGCTGGCCGGCCAGGGTGAAGCCTCAGGTATCAGATGTATTTGTTTGCCAGATGGATCTATTAGCTTCATTTGCTTCACTTCTGGGACAAAGTTATCCGGATAAAGTGGATAGTCAGAATACGATGGATGCTTTTTTAGGTAAGAGTAAAAAGGGGCGTAAAGAGTTAGTGATCGAAGGGATGTTCAATTATGCTTATCGTCAGGGTGACTGGGCGCTGATTCCCCCTTATTATAATCCCTATAGTAAGGAAGACGGTGACTTTATCGGTTTAGGCTATGGCTATAAACTCTATAATCTGAAATCGGATATCGGTCAGCAGGAGAATCTGGCAGAGAAGTACCCTAAGAAGTTGGGTGAACTAATCAATCGTTTTGAATACCTGAAGGCGCATTCGGACAAGGTGACAAGGTATTGATTATCCATATGTCCGTCATGAACCCAATCCAAAAGAGGCTATTCGAATTATTCGGATAGCCTCTTTCAGTTATATCACAAGGAGGGGGCGGAACTATTTTTCCAATAAGTTTTTCAGAAAATCGTCCAGTTCTTTATCCAGCCCTTTCAGAAGTTCATCATTTACTAACAGTGTATCATCGTCTACAAGCAAAAGGTCGGAGATCGTCTCTTTATCTTCGTCTACCAATACGAAAGAATAAGGTTTAAGGATAGTCAACTTATCGAAACTTCCACCTTCTTTCATACGGCAGAGCATGGTGCGGAAGATTCTTTCAGCATCTTCGTAAAAGTCATCTCCCTCGTAGGCTGTCCATTCATCAATGGTTACACTGGATAATTCTTCATCTTCATCATCATAGATGAAGAGCTCACCGGAATTTTGGTTCGGTTGAATATGGATATCTGTGACGATGGTTTGTTCGCATCCACAGGTATATTTGTTAATTGCTTTTTGAATCGCAGATTCGATAATGGCTTGTGACTGCTGACTAAGTTTCATATCTTTTAGCTCTTTTTATTTAGCTCAAAGGTATAAAAAAAATAAGAACCCTTGCATGATTTCTTTAAAAATCATCATTAAATCTACTCATTTGGCCTTTAAGTTTGCCTAATCCCTCGGCCCTTTCCTTCAATTCGTTCACATAAAGGCTGGTCAGGTAGTAGTTGGGAATTCTGCTAAAGTCTATATCACTGCTCTTCAGTGAATCGATTTTATCTATTTTACGTGCAAATTCCTGTGCTTTGATAGCCCATTTTTCTGCTTCTTCCACACTATCTTTCATTTCGTGGTATAGGGCCAGATTGAAAGCTGCACGCATTTTCTTTTTGTCATTTTTAGTTGCTTCGAAAGCTTGTTCCCAAAGTTTTGATGCTTTGTCCCATTCATTTTCTTTCACATAGACGGCTGCATCGCGCATTGCTACCGAGCCACTGATGAAGTAGTAACGATAGGCTGTTTTCCAGTACGGCAGTATCTTGCTTACCGGGATGCTACCGGCAAACTCAGAGGATTCGCGAATCATTTGTTTGTCATCCGGGAGACGTGAGCGGACAAACGCTTCGGTATTTCCGTACTCTTCCCAAAAAATGCTGTCGTTGCTGTTGATCGTTACCATCGGGCTTTTCCGTCCCGGAAGATAAATCTTTACCGTAGGATAGATTTTAGTATCTAATGTACCATAATAGGTGTTCCATTCGGGAATATAGCTGAAAACACGTGTTGATTTCATTTGCAAGTTTTCAAGTGAAATGATGAAATCAACACCTAAAGTCTGTGTCAAGGTCCGGACCTCTTCTTGGCTGAGAGTTGATTCACGAGGTCTGAAGTCCCGTGCGCGCAGAGCCGAATCACAAATAACGACTTCGTTAAAATAATTCTGCTCAGCTATGGCTTTGGCCAGTGCCTCGGTAGTGAGCACGGGCTGGCCGTCGTGATAGGATACTGCCCGGCTGAGTTCATTTTTATCTTTTATTTTATTTTCTTTGGGAGGTAAGGTATTATCAGGTGTGGCACTGACATTATTTACGATTGCCACCCGTTTCAACTCGTTAGGAAAACTGATTTCCGCAGGGAGCATATAATCAATGGAAAGTTGCTCAACAGTCTGGCAGGAACTGAAAGACACAAGGAGCAATACGAACAGAATATACGGATATTTTGTCATAGCCTGTTTTTTTACTTTTCTGAAAGAACAAAAATACGATTTTGATTGAATATAGAAAAGCCTCGAACAGTTTTTAACCGTTCAAGGCTTTTATTAAGGAGTTACGGGTTCTTTATATACTTAACTGTTCCGTCCGTGACAATTTTTATATTTTTTTCCGCTTCCACATGGGCAGGGATCATTGCGTCCTACTGTTTTTTCGGCACGGATGGGTTCACGTTTCACGGCTTCGCGCGTATCTTGCTGGGCAGCGGCTTGCTGATTCGGATCACTCAGATCTTGTTTTTGTTCCCGATATTTGCTCATGTCCTGACGTTGTTCCGGAGCTGCCTGGCGTACTTCTACGCGTCTGGCCGCTTCTTGCTGTTCTTCAGTTGGTTCGGCTACAGGAATCTGACCACGCATCAGGATGGATACAGTCTGATTATTGATCTTGTTTACCATATTATCAAACAAAGTCACCGATTCCAGTTTATAGATCAATAGCGGATCTTTCTGTTCGTAACTTGCGTTCTGTACCGAATGTTTCAGTTCGTCCAGTTCACGTAAGTTTTCTTTCCAAGACTCGTCGATGACATGGAGCAAGATTGATTTTTCGAATGATTTCACTACTTCTTTCGATTCGCTTTCGTAAGCAGCTTTCAGGTTGCAAGAGATATTGTACATACGTTTTCCGTCCGTGATCGGAATCAGGATGTTTTCGTACATATGTCCTTGGTTCTCGTACACTTGCTTGATCACCGGATTGGCTATCTGTGCCAGACGTTCTGTCTTGCGCTTGAAGTTAGCCATTGCCACATCGAATGTTTTGTCTGCCAGTTTATCCTTTTTCTCGTTGCGGAACTCTTCTTCTGTGAAAGGAACCTCCATTGCGAGCGTTTGGAGCAAGTCCAGCTTACATTCTTCGTAGTCTGCATTGTTCTCGATAGCGGCGGCACAACGGTCCCAAATCATATTAACGATATCCATTCCGATACGTTCACCCATCAGCGCATGGCGGCGTTTGGTATAAACAACCGTACGTTGCTTATTCATTACATCGTCATACTCCAACAGACGTTTACGGATACCGAAGTTGTTTTCTTCTACCTTTTTCTGTGCACGCTCGATGGAGTTGGAGATCATCTTGTGCTCGATCATTTCACCTTCCTGGAATCCCAGTTTATCCATCACGCTGGCGATACGGTCGGAAGAGAAGAGGCGCATCAGGTCGTCCTCGAGTGAAACGAAGAAGACAGATGAACCCGGGTCACCCTGACGTCCTGCACGTCCGCGCAACTGACGGTCTACACGACGTGACTCGTGACGTTCGGTACCGATGATTGCCAAACCGCCTGCTGCTTTTACTTCAGGACTCAGCTTGATGTCCGTACCACGACCGGCCATGTTTGTAGCAATGGTTACCGTACCGCTCAAACCTGCTTTAGCAACGATGTCTGCCTCCCTCTGGTGAAGTTTCGCATTCAATACGTTGTGTTCGATCTTGCGCATGGTCAGCATCTTGCTCAGCATCTCGGAGATTTCTACCGAAGTAGTACCCACCAATACCGGGCGTCCTGCCTGTACCAGTTGTTCTATTTCTTCGATTACGGCTTTATACTTTTCGCGTTTTGTTTTGTAAACGCGGTCATTCATGTCTTTGCGGGCAATCGGTCGATTGGTCGGAATCACGACTACATCCAGTTTGTAAATGTCCCACAACTCACCGGCTTCTGTTTCGGCCGTACCGGTCATACCCGAGAGTTTATGATACATACGGAAGTAGTTCTGCAGAGTGATGGTGGCAAAAGTTTGTGTGGCAGCTTCTACTTTCACACCTTCCTTCGCTTCGATGGCCTGATGCAGTCCGTCTGAGTAACGGCGGCCTTCCATGATACGTCCTGTTTGTTCGTCAACGATCTTCACTTGTCCGTCGATTACCACATACTCATCATCCTTTTCGAACATGGTGTATGCCTTCAGCAACTGGTTGATGGTATGTACACGTTCTGACTTGATGGCATAATTGGTCAGCAAGGCATCTTTCTTTTCAAGCTTTTGTTCGTCGCTCAATCCATGTTCGTTTTCCAATTCCGAAAGTTGGGCGGCTATGTCCGGCAATACGAATAAAGTCGGATCTTCCGAGTTACCGGTGATCAGGTCTACACCTTTATCTGTCAGGTCTACGCTGTTCAACTTTTCGTCAATCACGAAGTACAATGGATCTGTTGCTTCATGCATGCGTTTGTTGTTTTGCTCCATGTAGATCTCTTCCGTTTTCAGCATACCGGCTTTGATTCCCTGTTCACTGAGGAATTTGATCAATGCCTTATTCTTAGGCAGTGCTTTGTGGCTGCGGAACAGAGCGAGAAATCCTTCTTCCACTTCTTTCTTATCATTCGAGTTGATAAGTCTCTTAGCCTCCGATAAGTATTTAGTTGCTAACTCTTTCTGTTTCTCCACAAGGCGTTCTACCAATGGGCGGAGTTGCTCAAAGAGCTGGTCTTCGCCTTTGGGCACGGGGCCTGAAATAATCAACGGAGTACGCGCATCGTCAATCAATACAGAGTCCACCTCGTCGACGATGGCATAGTTGTGCTGGCGCTGTACAAGGTCTTTCGGGCTGATAGCCATATTATCACGCAGATAGTCGAAACCGAATTCATTGTTCGTTCCGAAAGTGATGTCTGCCAAATAAGCCTGACGGCGTGCGTCAGAGTTGGGTTGGTGACGGTCGATGCAGTCCACGCTGAGTCCGTGGAACATATAAAGCGGTCCCATCCATTCGGAGTCACGTTTAGCCAGATAGTCGTTCACGGTTACTACATGTACGCCGTTTCCGGTCAGGGCATTCAGGAATACGGGAAGCGTAGCTACAAGAGTCTTACCTTCACCGGTCGCCATTTCGGCAATTTTCCCTTTGTGCAGTACTACACCGCCAAACAACTGTACGTCGTAGTGAACCATGTTCCATACCGTGTCATTTCCACCGGCATTCCAATGATTCTGCCAGATGGCTTTGTCACCTTCGATGCGTACGAAGTCTTTGGTAGCCGCCAGGGTGCGGTCGAAATCTGTAGCTGTAACTACTATTTCTTCGTTTTCAGAGAAACGTTTGGCAGATTCTTTCACGATGGAGAAAGCTACCGGCAATACTTCGTCAAGTGCTTTTTCGTATATCTCTAATATTTCTTTTTCAATTTTGTCGATCTGAGCGAATACTTCTTCGCGGTCTTCCAGTTCCACGCTTTCGATGCCTGCTCTGAGTTCGTCAGCTTTAGCACGTTCTTTGCTTGCCGAGTTGCGGATGTATTCTTTAAGTTCCTCTGTTTTTGCACGGAGGCCGTCATTGTCAAGCTTAGCAACCTCTGGGTAAGCGGCTTTGATCTTGTCTACCCAGGGTTGAATTTCTTTCATGTCTCGTGTGGATTTGTTTCCGAAAATCGAGCTTAAAAATTCATTAAATCCCATTATCTATTATTTATGTTTATTATTTACTAAATTGAATCAACTGCGCAAAGTTACATTAAAATGCTGATTTATTTGCGCTTTGCACACTGTTTTTTGTGTGGAAAGTGTCACCGGATGTCGGTAATCGGAGTTGCAGTGCATGCGTTCGGAGCCCGTATTCTCAGGATGTGAGCTACGGTAGGAGCTATGTGGTCGACGGTTACGGGCGTGTTGATTACGGCCGGTTTTACGCCACTGCCCAGAAAAATAAGCGGAGACGGAATATGTGCTTTCCGGACCACTTTATGGTCGGATGTATTTTCATTGACGATGGTCCAGCCCGGCAATACGTCGATCAACAGATCGCCCGAGCGTTTACGGTGGAAACCATTCCGTATCATTGAGATGTCCGGTGTCCAGGCCCCCAATAACAGGCGTCTACCCGAATAAACCTCATTTACTCCACTAAACTGGATCAGGAATTCAGCGGCTTTTTCCTGAATATCTGCCAAATCCAGTTGTTTTTCTTCTATCAGTTTATGGTTGAGATAAATTTGCTGGTCGTAGTAGGCTTCCACGTATTGTCCCTGACCGTAAGTAGCCATCAGATACATGTTCAACAGGGCCGCACAACGGTTCAAGTGAAACTCTCCGGTCGGAACCCGGTAGAGTCCCCGGTCTGCCGATTCAGTATCGGTATATCCGGTGGAAGTGATAAAGAAGACAACGTTCTGTAAGCCTACTTTCTTGTCGATGATATCCAGCAAAGAAGCAATGCTGCGGTCGAGGCGAACGTAGGTGTCCTGCATCTCCATAGCGCATTCCTGTACGCTCTTGTGAGCATAATTGCCGGCGTAATAGGTGAGTGAGAGCATGTCGGGAGTATTGTCTTTTCCCATTGTGCTCTTATCCAGAAGCTCCTCGGTCAGCAAGTTAACTTCATCGTTGATAAAGGGGCTTGTAATCAGCCGTTTGTATTTATTGATGCGGTCATCGTCAAATTTATATTTAAAGGCTGCGTCCCTCCATTCGGGTAGGAATGTGTAATTTTGCATGGGGTGGACAGGAGTCCACGTCATATCGGCAATGCGGAAGTCTACGGCATTCCGATCGTTATATTGGCTCACCCACCATGGAAATTCACTATAATAAGTTGTTCCGCACCATTTTCCGGTAGTATTGTTGAGCCAGAATGCGCCATTTCCGGCATGTCCGGCTGCAAGAATGGCAGCGTCACGGAAGGGGGCGATGGCATATACTAATCCCTCGTTGCGGGTAGCTATTTTGAGTTCGTCGGCAATTGTTGAGGTCAGGAGATGTGAAGGAGAAGAACTTTCATTCGTGTAATTACCCATGAATGAAGGATCGTCTACACAACTCACGGTGCGCAGGATCGATACATCCATCCAGCGTTTACCGATGATTCCGTTGACCGAAGGAGTGGTGCCTGTATAAATGGCTGCGATGGCCGATGCGCGGTCTGTGCCACAGAAAGTATATTCGGCATTCCGGAATACGCGTCCTTCTTTCCAAAGCCGCCTGAAGCCTTTGTCGCCATACAAAGTTGAAAAAGCTTCCAGATAGTCCGTACGTAACTGGTCGATTGTAAGTCCCACCACTAATTTCGGAGTAGTGGGAAGTGGCTGGGCTTGCAGCCCGGTAAAAGTAAGTACGGTCAGTATGGAGGTTAATAGTCCTTTCATTTAGCTTTTTTGTATGTCAGTATAAGGTTGCTTGCAGAACGTATCAGCAAACTGAGTGCCAAAGGTAATACTGCTAAGTCGAAATTTTGTGGTATTACAGGGAAAAACGCTATAAAAAGTGTTAAAACCATGCAATTCAGCAGATGATACCTGCTTTTGCGCTGCTTTCGTTCATCGTTTATGAAGAAAGGGAGACAGAGCAGATGTCCCGGGTGAAAGACAAATAACAAATAATTGGCTCCCACCGTAGGATGCTCGGAGAAAAGAGCAAGGAAAGCAATAATGCATCCTGCGATACCTGCTGCGGCGAATACTGCTATATCCAGCCCCCAAAGACTTTTCTTTTTTCGCAGGCCATAGACCGTAGCTATGCCGATGCCGATGAAAAACAGAAGAGATAGGCGGATGGGTGTAAGTGTATCCCAGATATCACTTTCTGCAGGTGTGGATACATCCGGTTCGCAGTCGATAATTTTTTTTGTGGCGGTCACTAATGGTCTGTTTTCGGATGCGTTAACGATGCGCGCTTTGTCAAAAGCATCCATCAGATAGAATGGTGAGAACATCATTTGTCTTTCGCTGATGGGGCGGTCGGCTTGGCTGCCAATGCAGAAGTCGATTCCGAATTGTGCCCAGGGGTGTCCTTTCGTGTATTGGTGAACAATATCCCGATAAGATTTAGTTTCGTTATTTTCGGTATATGTATTGCTGAAGAGCAGTTGGCTGCCACTTTTTTGCAGGCTCTCTTCCACTTTGTCCCGTGGTCGGGTAGCACAATTATCGTAGAAAAAATTATAGCGGTATATCCGGTTTTCCGGGCGGTAATTTTCTTCCAGAAGGGTGATTAACTGTTGTTGTTCTTCGGCTGTCAGATTGAGCGTCTGCTGCCATACACTGCGTCCGAAGTATTCATATTCGACGGCAAAATGGCGGTAATCTTCCACTCCCAACCGGTAGTCGGCATTGCCGAGTGCAAAACGTAGCGTAAAGTTAGGAGTGTTGAAACTGAACAGGCCGTAGTTGTACACCCTATCGATACCCCGTGCCGGTTCTTCGTAGCGGATGGCAGTATGTCCGAATAACGAATAGATTTCTTCCCCCGGAGCGCACGTCAGCAGGCTGATTCGGACAGAATCAGGCGAGGATGGACTCTCTGTTCCCCATGTCAGGATGGTGAAGAAAGAAAAAAATATCAGGAGCAAATGTCGCAACTTTGAGTTCATGTGGCAAAGATACTGCTTTTGTGGGATAAAATACTCGATTAAGTGAATAAATCTGTCACTTTTTCCCGACCGCCGGGCTGTTTGTGTCGGAGCGCCGGGCTACAGATTGCGGAGCGCCGGGCTGCATACATCCGACCGCCGGGCTACGGGGACCGGAGCGCCGGGCTATAAATCTTTTTGTGATAAGTTTACCGGGGATGGCATCGGCAGCGGCGGTATCTTGTTTCTTCTGTTATTGTTATGTTCTGTATTGTATTGTTCTGTATTGTATTGTTCTGTATTGTATTGTAGGTTTTTCTGGGTTTTTATACATACGTAAGGCTTTGTTAATCAGTGGTGAAAACTGGATGTTTGGTTTTGGGTTTTCTATCTTCCTTTTCGTGTGCTTTTTTAGGCGGGTTTTCTGTTTTTAAAACGTGTTTCTCCGATAGCTCGTCAAGTCGTCTTTTGGGGGCTTTTCTTTGCCTCCCAATACTTTTTTATTTCTTATTTCAGTATGCAAATAAATTTTATCCCTTATCTTTGCACCCTCAAACAGAGAGAAAGTGAACTTAATTATCGATATTGGAAATACAGTAGCCAAGGTAGCGCTTTTCGACCAAACTTCTATGGTAGAAGTTGTTTACGATTCTAATCAATCTCTGGATTGTTTAGAGGCAGTTTGCAGCAAATATAATGTTCGAAAAGCAATTGTTGCCACTGTTATAGACTTAAACGAATGTGTGTTGGCTCAGTTGGGTAAGCTCCCTGTACCCATTTTATGGTTGAATTGCAATACGCCGCTTCCGGTAACGAATCTGTATGAAACACCTGAAACTCTCGGCTATGACCGGATGGCTGCTGTTGTAGCGGCCAACGATCAGTTTCCCGGTAAAGACATTCTGGTGATTGATGCGGGTACATGTATCACTTATGAATTTATTGACTCTTTGGGGCAATATCATGGTGGAAATATTTCGCCCGGATTATGGATGCGTCTCAAAGCGCTTCATCAGTTCACCGGGCGTTTGCCTTTGATCAATGCGGAAGGACGCCTGCCGGATATGGGAAAAGATACTGAAACAGCCATTCGTTCCGGAGTGAAAAAAGGGATAGAATACGAAATTGCAGGGTATATTACGGCTATGAAGCATAAATATCCTGAACTTTTGGTTTTTTTAACGGGCGGAGATGATTTTTCTTTTGATACGAAATTAAAAAGTGTCATCTTTGCAGATAGATTTTTAGTGTTGAAAGGATTAAATAGAATATTAAACTATAATAATGGTAGGATATAAACAGACACTTTGTGCGCTTCTGCTCACGATATTATTACCCGGAGTGGCAATCGCTCAAAATAATACAAACTCTCCTTATACACGATATGGCTATGGTCAGTTGGCTGATCAGGCATTTGCAAATAGTAAAGCAATGGGAGGGATTGCTTATGGGTTGCGCAATGGATCACATATTAATCCGTTAAATCCTGCTTCTTACACAGCGATTGATTCGTTGACTTTTCTTTTTGACGGAGGGTTTTCGATGCAAAATACCAACTTCAGTAGTGAAGGTACAAAGCTGAATGCGAAAAATTCAAGTTTTGACTACATCGCCATGCAGTTCCGTTTGCAAAAATGGATAGCCATGAGTATTGGTTTGTTGCCCTATTCGAGTGTCGGCTATAGCATGGCAAAAGCAGATAAAGACGTTGCGTCGGAAGATGCGCAGAATGTGACTACATTTTCCGGAGACGGTGGGTTGCATCAGCTTTATGTAGGTTTTGGAGTGAAAGTGCTTAAAAATTTGTCTGTCGGTGCGAATGTGTCTTACTTTTGGGGCGAAATAACACGTACGGCACGCATTGCTTTCCCGAATAATGAAAATGCTTTTGCTTTTCAAAATGTTGATTATTTGTCCGTTCGCGACTATAAATTGGATTTTGGGGCACAGTATACACAACAGTTTGGCAGAAAACATGCTGTTACTTTAGGAGTTGTGTTCTCACCTAAAAAAGATTTGCATAATGAAGCTTATGTGCAAAGGGCAACACTTACCAATTCCAATAGTAACCAGACAGTTGCTGTGAGCACTATCGATACGGTGGCCACCTATGGGACACCAAACAGTTTTGGAGTGGGACTCACCTACGAATATGACAAACGTCTGATCATTGGTGCAGATTTTAATTTGCAGAAATGGGGAGATGTAACCTATATGAATCAGCCTAACGCCTTTTGCGATGCAATGAAAATTTCAGTAGGTGCCGAATATATGCCGAATCGTTTTTCACGCAGTTATTTGGCACATATTAAATATCGTGTTGGCGGATATTATTCGGAACCCTACTATAAGATAGGGGGAGAGAGAGCTTCTCGTGAGTATGGAGTGACAGCCGGTTTGGGGTTACCGCTTCCGGGGTCACGTTCGCTAATCAATGTTTCAGCCCAATACATTAAAGTACACGGACTGAGAGCTGGTATGGTAGATGAAAATACATTGCGGTTGAGTCTTGGAATTACCTTTAATGAAGGCTGGTTCTTCAAACGTAAAGTAAAATAATAGAAAGAATAGACGGTATTATATAACAACTAAAATTTAGATACAATGAAAATTAAAACGCTTGTGGCTGTGTTGTTTCTTTCGGCGGGAGCAACAACTGTGGTAGCACAGGACGACGCTAATTGTAATTCGAACAGTAGTATTTCTCACGAAGCGGTGAAAGCAGGCAACTTTAAAGATGCCTATACTCCGTGGAAAGCTGTTTTGGAGAACTGTCCGACTCTTCGTTTCTATACCTTCACAGACGGTTATAAAATTCTGAAAGGGTTGCTGGGACAGATCAAAGACAGAAATTCTGCTGAATACAAACAGTATTTTGACGAGTTGATGAATACCCATGATCTTCGTATGAAGTATACTCAGGAATTTTTGGGAAAAGGTGTGAAAGTATCATCAGAGGACGAAGCTTTGGGAATCAAGGCTGTTGATTATATTGCCTTTGCTCCTAAAATGGATGTAAACCAAGCTTATGAGTGGCTGAAAAAGTCGGTAGATGCTGTAAAAGGTGAATCTTCGGGAGCTACTATATTCTACTTCCTGCAAATGTCACATGATAAATTGAAAACAGATCCTGCCCACAAAGAACAGTTTATTCAGGATTACCTGAGTGCATCCGAATATGTGGACGCTGCCATAGCTGCTGCTGATAAAGAGAGTACAAAGAAAGCGCTTACTGGTATCAAAGACAATCTGGTAGCTCTGTTCATCAATAGCGGTACAGCCGATTGTGAATCACTGCAAGCGATCTATGCTCCCAAAGTAGAAGCTAATCAGACAGATTTGGCTTATTTAAAGAAAGTTATCGACATTATGAAGATGATGAAATGTACAGATAGTGAAGCCTATCAACAAGCTTCATTCTATGTGTATAAAATAGAGCCTTCAGCTGAAGCTGCTACAGGATGTGCCTACCAAGCTTATAAGAAGGGGGATATTGAAACTTCTGTGAAGTTCTTTGATGAAGCGATTAATCTGGAAACGGATAATGCGAAGAAAGCGGAAAAAGCTTATGCTGCTGCCAGTGTTTTAACTACTGCTAAGAAGTTATCTCAGGCAAGATCATATGCTCAGAAAGCAATCAGTTTCAATGAAAACTACGGTGCTCCTTATATCCTTATTGCTAACCTGTATGCAATGAGTCCGAACTGGAGTGATGAATCAGCATTGAATAAGTGTACTTATTTTGTGGTTATTGATAAGTTGCAGAAAGCTAAATCTGTAGATCCGAGTGTTGCAGAAGAGGCTAACAAAATGATCGGTAGATATTCCGCTTATACTCCGCAGGCTAAAGACTTGTTCATGTTGGGTTACAAAGCTGGTGACCGCATCACTATCGGTGGCTGGATTGGAGAGACTACAACGATCAGATAAATTTATGTTGCGACAACAAAGTAACAGTTTATTAAATAAAAGTTTGAGCATAACAATTGTCTTCGGGGCAATTGTTATGCTTCTTTTATTTTCTTCCTGTGGCGGAAGAAATAAGGCAATGGCCGATGCCATTACCGAACGGGATTCCCTGCCTGTCATGGACACGCGAGGGGTGACGACTCTTATATCCGATTCCGGAGTTACGCGTTATCGGGTCAATACTGAAGAGTGGCTGATTTTTGACAAGAAGAAACCCTCGTATTGGGCCTTTGAGAAAGGAATTTATTTGGAGCAGTTCGACTCCTTGTTTCATGTAGATGCAAGTATAAAGGCAGATACGGCTTATTATTACGACCGTGACCGGCTTTGGAAGCTTATTGGGAATGTAGACATTAAAAGTCTGAAAGGAGATCATGTCAGTACCGAATTATTATACTGGAATGAAGCCACCAAGAAAGTATATACCGATAAATTTGTCCAGATGGAGCAGCCCGATCAGGTGATAACCGGATATGGTTTTGAGTCGGATGACCGATTTCTGAAGCCGGTTGTTCACAATATTGCCGGTATATTTTATGTTGACCAAGATGCCGAAAAGGCAAAAACAGATTCTGTAAATTAGTTATGAGTATCATTATTTACCTGTTGATAACCATGGCATTCTCCGCCTTCTTTTCCGGTATGGAGATTGCTTTTGTTTCGGTAGACAAACTTCGTTTTGAAATGGATCGGAAAGGGGGAGTGTCGTCTCGTATTCTTTCGCTTTTCTTCCGGAACCCGAATGATTTTATTTCTACCATGTTGGTCGGGAATAACATTGCTTTGGTTATCTATGGTATATTGATGGCACAGATTATCGGTGATAATTTGCTGGCCGGGTGGATTACCAATCATTTTGTGATGGTATTGATACAGACCGTTATTTCTACATTGATTATCCTGGTAACAGGAGAGTTCTTGCCAAAAACGCTTTTTAAGATCAATCCGAATCTGGTTCTGAACGTATGTGCGCTTCCTCTTTTTATCTGTTATATCATTCTTTATCCGATATCCAAATTCTCGTCGGGAGTTTCTTATCTTTTCCTTCGCTTGTTCGGGATGAAAGTGAATAAGGAGGCTTCGGCAAAAGCTTTTGGAAAAGTAGACCTCGATTATTTTGTCCAGTCGAGTATAGATAATGCCGAAAGCGAAGAGACCCTGGATACAGAAGTGAAAATCTTTCAGAATGCTCTTGATTTTTCGACGGTTAAAATACGAGATTGCATTGTTCCCCGTACGGAAGTAGTAGCCGTTGCATTGGATACCTCGCTTGAGGAACTTAAAAACCGGTTTGTAGAATCCGGAATATCAAAAATAATTGTTTATGACGGAAACATAGACAATGTCGTGGGGTACATTCATTCGTCGGAAATGTTCCGTAACCCGAAAGACTGGCGCGACCATGTGAAAGAGGTACCTATTGTGCCCGAAACAATGGCTGCCCATAAGCTGATGAAACTGTTTATGCAGCAAAAGAAGACTATTGCCGTAGTAGTGGATGAGTTCGGAGGAACTTCGGGCATTGTCAGTCTGGAAGATCTTGTTGAAGAAATTTTTGGTGACATAGAGGATGAACATGACAATACTTCCTATATCTGCAAGCAAATCGGAGAGCATGAATATGTGCTCTCGGCCCGTCTTGAAATAGAGAAAGTAAATGAAACTTTCGATTTGGACCTCCCGGAGTCCGATGACTATCTGACAGTGGGAGGATTAATCTTGAATCAGTATCAGAGTTTCCCAAAATTGCACGAATTGGTATCCGTGGGTAAATATCAGTTTAAAATAATTAAGGTTACAGCAACGAAAATCGAACTTGTTCGGCTGAAAGTGATGGAATAATGATCGATAACTGTAATTTTTTAGCTAATAAATAGATGCATATTAGCATTTTTTGTATCTTCGTGCGCTAAAACCAAAGATGAAGAAAATAATAATAACAAATAAATCGTATTAATCAAAATGGCAACATTACAAAACATTAGATCCAAAGGACCCCTGTTGGTGATCGTTATTGGTTTGGCTTTGTTTGCTTTCATTGCGGGCGATGCCTGGAAAGTTCTCCAGCCACACCAGTCGCATGATGTAGGCGAAGTCAACGGAGAAACTCTTTCTGCTCAGGACTACCAGAATATGGTAGAAGAATATACTGAAGTCATCAAGTTCTCCAGCGGAATGAGTTCATTGAACGATGAACAAACCAATCAGGTGAAAGACGAAGTATGGCGTAGCTACGTGAACAATAAACTGATTGAAAAAGAAGCGAAAAAGCTGGGGATTACAGTTTCAAAGGCTGAAATTCAGTCTATCATCAACGAAGGTGTGAATCCGTTGCTGCAACAGACTCCGTTCCGCAATCCGCAAACGGGTGCTTTCGATAAAGATATGTTGAAGAAATTTTTGTCTGACTATTCTAAAATGGACAAAACTAAGATGCCGTCTCAATATGTAGAATACTATGAAGGCATGCATAAACTTTGGTCATTCGTTGAAAAAACTCTGATTCAGAGCCGTCTGGCTGAAAAATATCAGGCATTGGTGACAAAGGCTCTTTTCTCTAACCCGGTTGAAGCACAAGATGCTTTCGATGCAAGAGTGAACCAATCGGATGTACTGTTGGCTGCTGTGCCTTATTCTTCAATTGTTGATTCTACCATTACAGTGAAAGAGTCAGAGCTGAAAGATCTCTATAATAAGAAGAAAGAACAGTTCAAACAATATGTTGAAACACGCAATATCAAATATATCGACGTACAGGTGACTGCCAGTGCGGAAGATAAAGCCGCTATTCAGCAGGAAGTGACTGATTATACAAATCAGTTGGCTACTGCTAATGGTGATTATACTACTTTCATCCGTTCGACAGGATCTGAATATCCTTACGTTGATTTGTATTATACTAAAAGAGCTTTTCCGTCAGATGTAGTTGCACGGATGGATTCAGCTTCAGTGGGACAGGTATATGGTCCTTATTATAATGCCGGTGATAATACCATTAACTCTTTCAAGGTTTTGTCTAAAGTGGCTGCTGCCGATTCTGTACAGTTCCGTCAGATTCAGGTTTATGCTGAAGATGCTGCTAAAACAAAAGTTTTGGCTGATAGTATTTATACAGCAATTAAAGGTGGGGCCGACTTCACCGCTTTGGCTAAAAAGTATGGACAGACAGGTGAATCCAACTGGATTTCTTCTGCTAACTACGAAAATGCACAGATTGATGGTGACAACCTGAAGTTTATCACCACGATCAACAACCTGGGAGTGAACGAACTCTCTAATGTAGCATTGGGACAGGGTAACATCATTTTGCAGGTTACTGACAAGAAAGCTGTGAAAGATAAATATAAAGTTGCCGTAATCAAACGCGCAGTTGACTTCAGCAAAGAAACTTATAATAAGGCATATAATGACTTCAGTCAGTTTATCGCAGCCAATCCGACGGTAGAAAAGATGGCGGCTAATGCTGAAGAAGCAGGTTATAAATTGCTTGAAAGAAATGATTTGTATAGCTCGGAACACGGAATCGGTGGTATCAGAGGAACCAAAGAAGCTCTGAAATGGACATTTGCTGCAAAACCCGGTGAAGTTTCCGGTTTGTATGAATGTGGTGAGAGCGATCGTATGTTGGTTGTCGGCTTGGTTAACGTGATCGAAGAAGGTTATCGTCCTTTGGCTCAGGTTCAGGATCAGTTAAGAGCAGAAATCATTCGTGATAAGAAGGCTGAAAAAATTATGGCTGACATGAAGGCTGCCAATGCAACTTCTTTCGATCAGTATAAATCAATGGCCAATGCAGTGAGCGATTCAGTGAAACACGTAACATTTGCGGCTCCTGCCTATGTAGCTGCTTTGCGTAGTAGCGAACCGCTGGTAGGTGCTTATGCATCGGTAGCCGATATTAATAAACTGAGCGCTCCTATCAAAGGTAATGGCGGTGTATTTGTATTGCAGGTATATGCCAAAGATAAGTTGAATGAAACATTCGATGCCAAGGCAGAGGAGGTTACTCTGGAAAATATGCATGCCCGTCTGGCTGCCCGTTTCATGAACGATCTTTATCTGAAAGGTGATGTAAAAGACAAGCGTTACCTGTTCTTCTAAAAACAAGATTCGTTTTTTATTAAAAATAGTTTTATAGATAAAAGGTCATTCCTTGTGGAATGGCCTTTTCTTTTTGTTCTCTCTTTCCTTCTTCTTATTAACTTTTGTCCTTTCTCTTTTCAAAAATCAACTTTTATTCCTTACATTTGCATGAATAAATAAATATTTGTAGTAAATATGCCCAAATATCCGCTTTTAGGAATGACTCTTACCGAATTGCAATCTGTTACCAAAGACTTGGGGATGCCGGCTTTTGCGGCCAAACAGATAGCTTCCTGGTTGTACGATAAAAAAGTGACTTCTATTGACGAAATGACTAATTTGTCGTTGAAGCATAGAGAATTGCTGAAAGGCGAGTACGATTTGGGAGTAGTCGCACCCGTGGATGCTATGTACTCCATAGATGGTACGGTGAAGTATCTTTATCGCGTGGGAGAGAACCATTTTGTTGAAGCGGTATATATTCCTGATGAAGACCGGGCGACACTGTGTGTGTCTTCCCAGGTGGGGTGTAAAATGAACTGCAAATTTTGCATGACGGGCAAGCAAGGATTTACAGCAAGTCTGGCTGCCAATCAGATTTTAAATCAGATCGCGGCATTGCCGGAGCGGGACAAGTTGACCAATGTCGTTATGATGGGGATGGGTGAACCGCTTGACAACTTGGATGAAGTTTTAAAAGCATTGCATATCCTGACAGCTTCGTATGGATACGGTTGGAGTCCAAAACGTATAACTTTGTCGTCGGTGGGGTTACGGAAGGGACTACAGCGTTTTATTGAAGAAAGCGAGTGCCATCTGGCCATCAGCCTGCATTCTCCCTTTCCTTCACAGCGTTCAGAGTTGATGCCTGCCGAAAGAGCCTTCTCGATAAAAGAGATGGTCGATCTGTTAAAAAACTATGATTTTAGTAAACAACGCAGACTTTCGTTTGAATACATTGTTTTTAAAGGCGTCAATGATTCGTTGATTTATGCCAAAGAGCTGGTAAAGTTACTTCGTGGGCTTGATTGCCGGATGAATCTGATTCGCTTTCATGCCATTCCCGGAGTGGATCTTGAAGGTGCCGATATGGAGACTATGATGGCATTTCGTGATTATCTGACGTCGCACGGATTGTTTACTACGATTCGCGCTTCAAGGGGAGAAGATATTTTTGCTGCCTGTGGTATGTTATCGACTGCCAAGCAGGAAGAGAGTGACAAGAATTAATATAAATTATCAGCTTCGTAGACTATATGTATACGGTGATTTCGTAGTTTTGTGAAAACATTAAAATTGATGCATATGAAAAAGTACCTGTTTTACCTCAGTATGGCTCTTGTAGCAGTAGTATTGTTTTCTTGTAAAGGCGGCAAGAAAAGTGTGTTTACTCCAACTTCCAGCGGACGTGCTTACGAAATCCTGGTGGTCGTTGATAATCCTGTGTGGGAGCGTCCTGCCGGTAGAGCTTTGTACAATGTGCTTGATACAGATGTACCTGGACTTCCGCAATCGGAACGTTCGTTCAGAATCATGTCTACTTCTGCGAACAATTTCGATGCTATCCTGAAGCTGGTACGTAATATTATTATCGTAGATATACAGGACATCTATAGTCAGCCTAAATTTAAGTATGCCAAGGATGTATATGCATCTCCTCAGATGATTCTGACTATTCAGGCTCCGGACGAAGCTACATTTGAAAAGTTTGTGAATGAAAACAAGCAAGCAATTATCGACTTCTTTACCCGTGCCGAGATGAATCGCCAGATTTCCTTGTTAGAGAAAAACCACAATGATTTCATTTCGAAGAAGGTTAACAGTATGTTCGATAGCGACATCTGGCTTCCGGCTGAGTTGGGCAGTTCAAAGACTGGAGAGGATTTCTTCTGGGCAGGTACGAATACAGCTTCCGCTGATCAGAATTTTGTGATCTACTCTTATCCGTATACCGATAAGGATACGTTTACGAAAGAGTTTTTCATCCATAAACGCGATTCTGTGATGAAAGCTAATATTCCGGGAGCTAAAGAAGGTATGTATATGTCGACAGACTCGACTACAGTCGAGGTTCGTCCAATCGATATTCATGGCGACTATACAATGGAAGCACGTGGGCTTTGGCGTATGAAGGGTGACTTCATGGGTGGTCCGTTTGTTTCGCACACTCGTCTGGACAAGGCTAACCATCGTATTGTCACTGTAGAGGTATTTATTTACTCACCAGATAAATTGAAACGTAACCTGATGCGCATGTTGGAAGCATCTCTGTATACTTTGCAACTTCCTACTGAGAAGAAGCAGGAGCAGATTCCGATGGGCATAGAGCAGGAGGAGAAAACTAACAAATAACAAAATGGAAGATAACAAAATAAAAATTGGTATCACTCAGGGAGACATAAACGGGGTAGGATACGAAGTAATCTTGAAGACTTTTGCCGACCCCGTCATGTTGGAACTTTGTACACCGGTCATTTACGGTTCGCCGAAGGTGGCTGCATATCACCGTAAATCACTCGATCTGCCTACTAACTTCAGTATTGTCAATACTGCTGCAGAAGCTGCACACAATCGGTTGAGTGTAGTCAATTGTACGGATGACGAAGTGAAAGTCGAATTTTCAAAACCCGATCCGGAGGCCGGTAAAGCAGCTTTAGGGGCACTTGAAAAAGCGATAGAGGAGTTCAGGGAAGGGTTGATTGATGTCATTGTGACAGCTCCTATTAATAAGCATACAATTCAGTCCGAAGGATTCGCTTTCCCCGGACATACTGAATATATTGAAGAGCGTTTGGGAGACGGTTCGAAATCTCTGATGATCCTGATGAAGGAGGATTTCCGTGTGGCTTTGGTGACCGGTCATATTCCGGTTCGGGAGATAGCTTCTTCGATAACCAAAGAGCTGATTCAGGAGAAACTTGTCATTTTCAACCGTTCGTTGAAACAGGATTTTGGAATCGGCGCACCTCGCATTGCAGTGTTGGCACTGAATCCACATGCCGGAGATGACGGGTTGCTCGGTACGGAAGAACAGGAGATCATTTCTCCGGCTATCCAGGAGATGGCCGCTAAAGGAATCTTATGTTATGGTCCTTATCCGGCTGACGGCTTTATGGGATCGGGTAATTTTACCCATTTTGACGGAGTGCTCGCTATGTATCATGATCAGGGACTGGCACCTTTCAAGGCATTGGCCATGGATGAAGGTGTGAATTATACGGCAGGTCTGCCTGTGATACGCACTTCTCCAGCGCACGGTACAGCCTATGATATTGCAGGAAAAGGGGTTGCTTGTGAAGATTCATTCCGGCAAGCCATTTATGTAGCGATTGATGTATTCCGTAACCGCCAGCGTGAAAAGGCAGCACATGCCAATCCGTTGCGTAAACAATATTACGAAAAAAGAGACGACAGTGATAAACTGAAGCTCGATACAGTAGATGACGATATTTAATCAGGAAGGGAGTTTAGTGCGAATATGACAAAAGCGGAAATACAACAAGTAAAACTAAGGTTCGGTATTATTGGTAACACTGAAGCCTTGACGCGTGCGATAGATGTTGCCATACAGGTAGCGCCTACCGATTTGTCCGTGCTAATAACCGGAGAGAGTGGTGTCGGCAAGGAAAGCTTTCCTCAGATTATTCATCAGTATAGCCGTCGTAAACATGGCCAGTATATTGCCGTGAACTGTGGTGCTATTCCTGAGGGGACCATTGATTCGGAACTATTTGGGCATGAAAAAGGGGCTTTTACAGGTGCTATTGGTGAGCGGAAAGGATATTTTGGCGAGGCCGACGGAGGGACTATCTTTCTGGATGAAGTCGGGGAGTTGCCTTTGCCTACTCAGGCGCGTTTGCTTCGTGTGCTTGAAAGTGGAGAGTTTATAAAAGTAGGTTCTTCCAAAGTGCAGAAAACAGATGTCCGTATTGTGGCTGCTACCAATGTCAATCTGACACAAGCCATTGCTGAAGGGCGTTTTCGTGAGGATTTGTATTACCGTCTCAATACGGTACCCATCCAGATTCCTCCTTTGCGGGAACGTGGAGAAGACGTGCTGTTGCTGTTCCGCAAGTTTGCAAGTGATTTTGCGGAGAAATATCGTATGCCTGCGATACAACTGACCGAAGATGCCAAACAGGTTTTGTTGTCATATTCATGGCCGGGTAATGTGCGCCAATTGAAGAATATCACGGAACAGATCTCCATCATTGAGACAAATCGTGAAATCAATGCTTCTATTTTGCGGACCTATCTGCCTGCCCAGAATACACAACGACTGCCGGCTTTGTTCGGTGTAAAGGCCGGGAAGAGTTTTGAAAGTGAACGTGAAATTTTATATCAGGTTCTCTTTGATATGCGGCAGGATGTGACCGAACTGAAAAAGCTTGTGCACGAAATCATGTCCGAACGCGGAGCTGTAGCTTCCAATGTTGGTACGTTTTATGCCCCGGCTCCTGTTGTGACGCCTCCGCCTTCTGTACCTGCCCTGATCCATCCGGTCAAGCCTAATTGTCCCGATGACGATGACATACAGGATACCGAAGAGTATGTTGAAGAGTCTCTTTCGCTGGACGAGGTAGAGAAAGAAATGATACGTAAAGCCCTTGAGAAACATCATGGCAAACGAAAAAGTGCGGCAAAGGACCTCAATATCTCTGAGCGTACCCTTTACCGAAAAATAAAAGAATATGGATTGGAATAAAAAGATAATGCGAATCTCACTACTGGTTGTCACGCTGGTAGTGGGCATCTCGTGTACTGTTTCTTATAAATTTAATGGTGGTAATATCAATTACGATAAGGTAAAGACTATTTCTATAGCCGACTTTCCTATAAAGTCGGACTATGTTTATGCACCGTTAGGTACTAAATTCAATGAAGATCTGAAAGATATCTTCCTTCGCCAGACTCGCCTGAAGCTGGTGAATAATAATGCCGACCTTCAGATTGATGGAGAAATCACCGGATACAACCAGTATAACCAAGCTGTTTCGGCCGATGGATACTCTTCTGAAACGAAGCTGACGATTACGGTAAATGTTCGTTTTGTGAATAATACGAACCATGAGCAGGACTTCGAACAGCAATTCTCGGCTTTCCGTGTCTACGACTCAAGAGAGTTACTGACAGCTGTTCAGGACGGACTGATTGCGGAGATGACCAAAGAGATTACAGATCAAATATTTAATGCAACGGTAGCAAATTGGTAATTGGGATGATTTCTGCTAATTTACAACAATGGATTCAGCATCCTGAAACGCTGAATAAAGATACTTTGTACGAGTTGCGGACACTTGTCACACGCTATCCTTATTTCCAGTCGCTGCGTTTACTCTATCTTAAAAATCTTTATCTGTTACACGATATCTCTTTCGGTGCGGAGCTTCGTAAAGCTATATTATATGTGGCAGATCGCCGGAAGCTGTTTTATCTGATTGAAGGTGAGAGGTATATTTTGAAGCCCCGTAAAAAGAATATGCCTTCCGAAGCAGAAGTGTTGGAGGAAGAGCCCGGTCTGGATCGTACACTCTCCCTGATCGATGCTTTTTTGGCCACTGTGCCTGAAGAGGTTTCCGGGCAGACAAGTCTGGACTATTCAACGGATTATACTACTTATCTGTTACAGGAAGATGAAGAAGATTCCGCTCCGGAACAGTCGGAGATTCCGAAACTTCGTGGGCATGAATTGATCGATGGCTTTATCGAGAGAAGTGAGGGAGAAACATCCATTCGTCTGCAGCCCGCAGCTAACAATGAAACGCTTCCCGTGGAAGAAGAGGGGGAGGCGCATCATGAAGAAGATGAAGATGATAGCTGTTTTACCGAAACATTAGCCAAAATATATGTCAAACAGCACCGATATTCCAAGGCACTTGAAATTATTAAAAAATTAAGTTTGAAATATCCAAAAAAAAATGCTTACTTTGCAGACCAAATCAGATTTTTAGAGAAATTGATTATTAACGCTAAATCAAAATAACAAAATGTACTTATTATTAGTTATCTTAATGGTTATTGCAGCCATACTGATGTGCTTCATTGTGTTGATTCAGAACTCAAAAGGCGGTGGTCTTGCTTCTGGGTTCTCGTCATCTAACCAGATTATGGGTGTACGCAAAACTACAGACTTTCTGGAAAAGGCAACTTGGGGCTTAGCTGCATTTATGGTTGTGATGAGCATTGCTACTGCTTATGTTGTTCCGACTTCTTCTTCTAAAACGCAAGATGTCATCATGGAACAGGCTCAGCAGGAAGAACAGACCAACCCGTATAACCTGCCTGTAGGTACTACTGCACCGAAGACGGATGCTGCTGCTCCGGCTGAAGCACCTGCAACAGAAACTCCGGCAACCCCGGCAAACTAACAACAGATTCTTTTTAAGAAACGATAAGTGAAGCTGCAATTTCAAACCGAAACTTGCAGCTTCACTTGTTTTTAGCCGTAAAATGTATCTTTTTGTTAGGCATACAAGGCGGATTTAGTTACCTTTGTTCGCTATAACACTTTTACTAACTTCTGAGTTTAAATATTACAATGACAGAACAATTGAGAAACAAACTGAGTGACTCCAAAACACTTCGTTGGAGTGTGCTCGCTCTGGTCGCTTTTACTATGCTTTGCGGCTATTTCCTTACCGACGTAATGTCTCCTTTGAAACCCATGCTCGAAAAAGAGCTCCTTTGGGATAGTTTGGATTATGGATTCTTTACCAGCGCTTACGGGTGGTTTAATGTATTCCTGCTGATGTTGATTTTTGGTGGTATCATTCTCGATAAGATGGGAGTTCGTTTCACCGGAATGGGAGCCTGTATACTGATGGTGCTGGGTTGTGGACTGAAATATTATGCTATTTCTACAACTTTCCCCGAAGGCGCTTTGATTATGGGCTTCAAAACTCAGGTCTTTCTGGCTGCTTTAGGATATGCTATCTTTGGTGTAGGTGTAGAGATTGCAGGTATCACGGTTTCCAAGATTATTGTAAAATGGTTTAAGGGCAAAGAGATGGCTTTAGCCATGGGACTTGAGATGGCAACCGCACGTATCGGTACTACTTTGGCAATGGTACTTACTGTTCCTATTGCCGATTATTTTGGCTATACGGATGAAAGTGGCAGTTTCCATACCAATATTCCGATGCCTATTTTGTTGTGTCTGATTATGCTGTGCATCGGTACTATCGCCTTCTTTATCTATACCTTTTATGATAAGAAACTTGATGCTTCTTTAGATGCTCAGGGAGAAGAACCGGAGGAACCGTTCCGTATGAAGGATGTTATGCTTATTGTTACTAATAAGGGATTCTGGTTGATTGCTTTATTGTGTGTATTGTTCTATTCCGCTGTCTTCCCCTTTATTAAATATGCAACTGATTTGATGGTGCAGAAGTATAACGTAGATCCTAAATTGGCCGGAAATATCCCAGGATTACTACCGATAGGGACCATCTTCCTGACTCCGTTGTTTGGTACTCTTTATGACCGTATCGGTAAGGGAGCTACATTAATGATTATCGGTGCCGTTATGTTGATTGGCGTACATACTTTGTTTGCGCTTCCTATCCTTAATGTATGGTGGTTTGCCACTGTAATTATGATAATTCTGGGTATTGCCTTCTCACTGGTGCCTTCTGCCATGTGGCCTTCTGTTCCGAAAATTATTCCGGAGAAACAACTGGGTACAGCCTATGCCCTGATTTTCTGGGTACAGAACTGGGGATTGATGGGTGTTCCTTTGTTGATCGGATGGGTACTGAATACTTATTGCAAAGGTCCCGTTGTAGATGGTGCACAGACCTATGATTATACTTTGCCTATGTCTATCTTTGCTTGTTTTGGTGTTTTGGCACTGATTGTGGCTTTGATGCTGAAAGCTGAAGATAAGAAGAAGGGATACGGATTGCAGGAAGCGAATATTAAGAAATAACAGAATATGGCAGACGCGAAAGAGAAAATAAATCTTTTGGATGTAATTCCTTTCCGTAGTGAGAATATTACAGCCGAAAAGGGAAGCGATGGTACCGTTACCATTGCTTTCCCCCGGTTTAAATATGAATGGATGCGGCGTTTTTTATTGCCCAAAGGAATGTCTCCGGATATTCATGTCCGGCTGGAAGAACATGGTACTGCCGTATGGGAGTTAATTGACGGGAAGCGGACTGTACGCCAGATTATTGAAGAACTTGCAGAGCATTTTGATCACGAAGAAAATTACGAATCGCGTATTACTGCTTATATCACCCAGTTGCAGAAGGACGGATTTGTGAAATTAGCAGTTACGAACTGACGGTGTTTGAAAAGCACAATTTAAGAAAATAAAAAAGGGGGTGTGCCAAAAATGAAGTGCACATGCCCCATTTCCATAACAATAGCCGCCAATATTTCCGAAGAAGGTTGTCGGTATGGATACCGAGATATTGTTCCGAGCGGTATGAGGATATCAGAAGGACATCCTCGTAAAACTTGCCGGAGCATAATCTTACGTTAGTGATTGCGAACGGACAGATGATGATGTTTAAACAGACACTTCATAACTTTTAACGCAGACTATCCTTGTCATGTAGAAGATGTCTCGTCGTCTGATATCGGTATCATGCCTTTTGAAAAGTCTCTATAATATCCGAAATGTTTCGCCCAATCCATAAAACGTGACAAATAACAGAAGCCGCCCGGAAATTCAATCCGGAAAGATGAAAATAAAAATCCGGCAAGGTTCCCACACTTAAAAATACTTTCTATCTTTGCAGTCGCTATGGCGAAGTATATCTTCTATATGTTATTAGGATTGTTCCTCATATTAAAGGTGGTGTCAGCCTCCGATGATATAAAGGAATACAAGGTGTCGCATACCATAGATATCCGGCATGTTTCCGGAAACCAGCACGGTTTGTTTGAGTTAGATCTGGATCGCCATGAAACAGGAATATGGTGTGGATCCTACAATGACAGGACGGACAGAGTCTGTATAGGAAATAACTTTTCGTTCCGTTGTATCTCCCCTTCCAAGATATTGAGGGACAATACAGCCTTGATCATTGCCAGAATGGTGAAATCTCTGAAGGTTTTACTTCCTGAAGAAAAAACGATCTCCTTTTCATTCAGTATAAGGCCTTTCAACTTCTCCTATAGATATTATGTCTATACACTGAGGCGCATTCTTATTTAGTGCTTTTTTTCTCTTTTCAAAGGGATCTTTATCTCTTTGTATCTTTCTTCTTATTTAAGCACTGATAAATGATACAAAATGGATTTTTTATTGGATTTCATTCTTCATGTCGATCAATATATGATTGACATCGTACAAGAATACCATACCTGGGCGTATGTCATCTTATTCTTAATTATTTTCTGCGAAACCGGTCTGGTGGTTACACCGTTCTTGCCGGGTGACTCCCTGCTGTTCGTGGCGGGTGCCATTGCTGCACTACCCGATATGCTTGTCGAGGTGAATGTGCTGGTCTTAATTTTATTTGCTGCTGCTGTTTTGGGGGATTCTTGCAATTATATGATAGGGTATTTCTTTGGGCGGAAGTTGTTCCGTAATCCCGATTCCAGGATATTCAAGCAGAGCCACCTTGAGAAAACACATGAGTTTTATAAAAAGTATGGCGGTAAGACTATTATCCTTGCACGCTTTGTGCCCATTGTCCGTACATTTGCCCCATTTGTGGCGGGAATGGGTAAAATGCACTATTACTATTTCATGCTGTACAATCTGACGGGCGGAGTGTTGTGGGTTGCCATTTTCTGCTACGCGGGATATTTTTTTGGAGACCTTCCTTTCGTACAGAAAAACCTTAAACTGCTGATTGTCGCTATCATAGTAGTATCAGTATTACCTGCTGTGATCGAGGTTATACGTGCCCGTCTGAAAACTCGTAAACAAACGAAATAATTTTAAATACACACATTTATGAAAAATTCTTTTTTTAGCAGATTTACACCCAAAGAACCCAAGTTTTTTCCTTTGCTGAAACAGTTGTCTGAAATACTGACTGCTTCATCGGAACTTTTAGTGGAAGGGATGAAGCATGATTCACCAGAAAAAAGGGCCATTTTCTATAAGCGGATCAAGGATATGGAACGTGAGGGGGATAAGCTTACCCATCGGATTCTGGACGAACTAGGAACCACTTTTATTACGCCATTTGACCGTGAGGACATCCATGATCTGGCTTCAGGTATTGATGATGTGATTGACGGTATAAACAGTTGCGCAAAACGTATTGCCATCTATAATCCGCATCCTATCTCCGAAAGCGGGAAGGAACTGAGCCGTATGATTCAGCAAGAGGCGGAATACATTGTCAAGGCAATGGACGAGCTCGAGACTTTCCGTCAGAATCCAAATACTTTGCGTGGATATTGTTCGAAAATGCATGATATTGAAAACCATGCGGATGATGTGTACGAATTATTTATCACCAAACTTTTTGAGGAGGAGAAGGACTGTATCGAACTCATCAAGATTAAGGAGATTGTGTACGAATTGGAAAAGACCACCGATGCTGCGGAGCATGTGGGCAAGATATTAAGAAGTTTGATTGTGAAATACGCATAAACAGGCATAACACATGGAACTATTAGTGATTATCATCGTATTGGCTCTGATATTTGATTACATCAACGGTTTTCACGATGCAGCGAATTCAATAGCCACTATTGTATCTACTAAAGTGCTGACTCCTTTTCAGGCCGTGATATGGGCTGCATTCTTTAACTTTTTAGCTTTCTTTATAGCCAAATACGTCATTGGGGGCTTTGGTATAGCCAATACCGTATCGAAAACGGTAGTAGAGCCATACATCACATTGCCCGTTATCCTGGCAGGGGTGATAGCTGCCATTGTTTGGAGCCTGTTTACCTGGTGGAAAGGTATTCCTTCGTCATCATCGCATACCCTTATAGGCGGTTTTGCAGGAGCAGCCATTATGGCTCACGGTTTTGAAGCCATTCAGTTGAATATCATACTGAAGATTGCGGTTTTCATCTTTTTGGCTCCTCTGATAGGCATGGTCATTGCATTCGGGGTTACTTTGCTGGTGTTTTATATCTGTAAACGGGCGCATCCCCATACTGCCGAGGTCTGGTTCAAGAAACTGCAGCTTGTTTCTTCAGCTATGTTCAGTATCGGACACGGATTGAACGATTCCCAGAAAGTGATGGGTATTATTGCCGCTGCCATGATAGCGGGACATTCTGAAAGTTTGGGAATGGGGATAAACAGTATTGATGATTTGCCGGACTGGGTGGCATTCTCTTGTTTTACGGCCATCTCACTGGGTACGATGTCCGGTGGATGGAAAATTGTAAAGACGATGGGAACCAAAATTACCAAGGTAACCCCTTTGGAGGGAGTCATAGCAGAGACAGCCGGTGCCTTTACGCTGTATCTAACGGAATATCTGAAGATCCCAGTGAGTACGACACATACTATTACGGGAGCTATCATCGGGGTAGGGGCCACTAAGCGGCTGTCAGCGGTTCGCTGGGGAGTTACCAAAAATCTGATGACTGCCTGGGTGCTGACCATTCCGGTAAGCGGATTATTGGCGGCGGCAGTTTATCTCATTGTAGCTTCTTTTTTGTAACTAGGATGGTATAATGACGAAGATATATTGTCACGGATCATATCCATATGTTCCGCTCTTTTTTGAAAAAGTGCCGTTATCCTGATGATAGGCAACTGAAAGTCCAAGTCTATATACTTCATGCAGAACACAGATTAATGAATCTTTTAAACATTAACATATATAGATAAATGAGTTTTAATATTGCAAGAAATCATAACCAGAAAAGAATTATTATCGCAGGTGGAGGATTCGGAGGTTTGAAACTAGCTGGAGAACTCCGGAAGTCTGATTACCAGGTCATTCTACTTGACAGGAACAATTACCACCAGTTCCCTCCGCTGATTTACCAGATCGCATCCTCCGGATTGGAGCCGAGTTCGATATCATTCCCTTTCAGGAGGATATTCAGGAAAAGGAAGAACTTTTATTTCAGAATGGCCGAATTGCGGGGGATTTATCCCGAAAAGAAAATAATTCAGACATCTATCGGAAAAATCGACTATGACTACCTGGTACTGGCCTCAGGCACAACCAGCAATTTTTTCGGGAACAGCCGGATCGAGGAAGAGGCCATGCCCATGAAGACGGTTTCCGAAGCGATGGGACTCAGGAATGCGTTGCTGTCCAATCTGGAAAGAAGTATCACATGCTCCACCGAACAGGAGAAACAGGAGTTGCAGAACATAGTCATTGTGGGTGGGGGAGCAACCGGAGTTGAAATTGCAGGGGCACTCTCGGAGATGAGGAAATATGTAATTCCGGCTGACTATCCGGATATGGACAGCAGCAGAATCAATATATTTTTGATAGAGGCTGCGGGTAGGCTACTTTCGGGCATGTCCGCGGAATCCTCCGCAAGGGCCGAGCAGTTTCTCCGCAATATGGGGGTTAACATATGCTTGCACAAGCGTGTAGTTGACTATAGGGACCACAAAGTGATACTGGAGGACGGAATGGCCATACCCACACGCTCTTTCATCTGGGTAAGCGGTGTAAAGGCAGTCCCGGTGGGCAACATGCCGGCAGAATGCATAGGACGTGGCGGACGCATAAAAGTGGACGCATTCAACCGAGTAGAGGGGGTCGAGAATGTTTTTGCAATCGGAGACCAGTGCGTAATGACTGCTGACAGGAAGTATCCGGAAGGGCATCCGCAGCTGGCCCAAGTAGCCATACAACAGGGGCGGTTACTGGCCGCCAACCTAAAAAGAATGGCAAGGAAAAAGCCGATGAGACCGTTCGGATACAGGGATCTGGGCTCCATGGCCACTGTAGGAAGAAACCGTGCGGTAGCGGAATTCAATAGGGTGAGGACACAAGGATTGATGGCATGGGTGTTATGGCTGGTTGTTCACTTGCGCTCCATCTTGGGAGTGAGGAACAAGGTCAACGTGCTGTTGAACTGGATGTGGAACTATTTCACCTATGACCAGTCACTGCGTATCATCGTATATGCGCGCAAGGCAAAGGAAATACGTGAGCGTGAGGAACGGGAGGCAAAGGCGCACTGGGGGGACGAGATGAAAGTCCCCAGACGATAAGTGCCCCGTATAAGGATAACAATCCCCGTAATCCTGGTTCGGAGAAAGGGTTACGGGGAATCGTACCATATAGCTCTGTGAAAAAAATGTCTGCAATAGTGGAAGTTTCTCGATCCTGGACCTCAGGGATTCAACTAGTGTGTCCGCCGGGATACTAGTTTATCGGTTATCGTGCTGATGGTGGCTCTGGGTAGTATAACCCGCGCCAAAGGGGACCTGAGCAGTTTGAACTTGGGGCTGATCTCCTCCATCCTGTCTTTCAAAAGAGGATATGCCGCCAATAAGTCCTTCAACAAGGTAGACGGGGTACTGGTTCTGTTCCGGATTTGTCGGGTAAGGAGGGGGGACCAGCCCCTCAATTGAGGGCAGGATTTTACGTAACTCGTCGTTTCCACGATAATAATACATGACAGAATACTCCGGGGGTAAATCGGGGCGTGAAGTGTCCATTATGCCGTTAAAAAGTTCCAGCATGCGCTGAATATCCTCCTTGCGGCACTCATTCTCCTCCCCTCCCTTCAGTTCCTGTTCAGCAAACGTTATTTCATATAGTTTCAAGACTACCACTTTCTCCTTAAGAAGTTTACGGGCATCTTCAAGAGAGAGCGTCCCGCAGTTATAAGAATTCTTTATATCAAGTATAGTCCTTAGTTTTGAGAGATCCGCTTCCGGTAAAAACTTCTTCATATCCTCCATATTTGTTCCATTTTATTTTTATAGCTTTTAATATCAACGGTTGGAATACCTGTTTTGATACCGAAGATTTTTCCGGTGCAGGGTGAACATTTTTCATCCTTTAGCCCTTTATAATGCAGTGGACGTATTCACCGGCCATCTGACGCATAATTGTAGTTTGAAATGGAAAAGCATATGAAAAAACTGGAACTGATGAGGTTGTGTCAGTTTTATGCTTTATTCTCCTTCTTCCCTATCTACTTTAATCAATCCTCCTGTAGCCGGATTGAAAGTAACTTGTACGGTCGATTTTTTATTGAAAAGAGCCGGAGCCAGATATTCAATTGTTCCGAACTGTGTAACGGGAAGTTCACCGTTAAACCATTCTTTTTTTCCTTCTATGAGCGTCACTTGCGCCTTACCGGGTACGTTATAAGCTATGCCGTCTACTTTCTTTTTGCCATCGTCTTCCGGTACATTGACTGTTTTCAGATTTTTCAGAGTAATGTAAACCGGTTCTCCTGCCAGATCATTATTGGCAACTATACCCAGTTTCCTGGAAAAGCGGAAGGCCACTTCGTTATCCATCTCTTTTTCCGGATTCAGGCGGATAGTAAATATCCGCTCGTCTTTATTCAGTGTACCTGAGAACATTTCGGTCATGGCAGCTTCCTGTTCTTCCAGGTTGGCAAGCATTATCTTCAGTTGTTCTCCGTCTTTAGGCATGTTGTCTGCCTGGCCGCGTACTAAGGCGTTTTTGCTTTCGCGGATGTTGTAGATTTCTTTGGCGACCAATTCAGCCATTTTAGCTGTAGAACCCGCCATCAGAATCTCTTCTGTCAGAAAATCGCGTGGATTTACTTTTTTTCTCAGCGTAGTGGCTGGTTGTATAGGTGCAGACTTCTTCGGACTTAACGGTACATTGATCGATTTAACAATACCGTCTTCGGTCAACTCTATCAACGGAGCCACTGTTTTGTCCTTCAGTTTGACGAAATAGGTATGGTCACTATCGGGGATACCGACAGATTTGGCTTTGACGCTGACCAGTTCCCAATATTCCTGAGGCTCTCCCGACACATCGGTCAGCCGCAGATAACGGTCGGCATATTTGCTGAATTCTCCCGGAGTGTATGTCACTTTATTGGCTTTGACTTCAATGTCGATTGCTGTTTTAGGAAGTGCATAGGTCACCCCGTAATCTTTTCCTCGGGTAACTCCTGCTGTAACTTCTGTCTGGGCATATGCCGAGGCAGAAAGTAACAGTCCTGTCAGTATAATTAGCTTTTTCATTTTCCGGTTTATTTTAACTGGTTTAAAAAACAAAGTTAATGAAGTTATTTGGAAAATCATAAGTTGTTAACCTTTATTCGCTTACCAGACGCCAGGCCATTGGCAGATAATTGACAATATCTCCGGCTGTCATACCGATAACGCCCTGCTTTTTGCGTGCGAAATCGCCGGCCAGACCGTGTACGTAAGTACCTATTTTAGCTGCTTCTTCAGCCGGGTATCCCTGTGTCAGTAAAGCCAGTACGACACCCGTCAACACATCTCCACTTCCGGCTGTCGCCATGCCCGGATTACCTGTGGAGTTGAAATAACATTTGCCCGAAGGGGTGATAATTGCTGAATAAGCTCCTTTTAATATAATATGTACTTTAGCGGTACGAGCCAGTTCACAAGCTTTCATCAGTCGCTCGTACGAATTCTGGCATTTGCCCACCATACGTTCCAGCTCCTTGGGGTGAGGGGTCAGAATGGAGCCTTTGGGGAGCGTGGTCAGTGCATGTCGGTGGTTGGCTAATATATTCAGTGCATCGGCATCCAGCACCAAAGGAGTCTGGCATCCACTGAGTTGCTCGAGCAATGCGGCTTCTGTTTCTTCTGAGCGTCCGATTCCCGGACCGATACCTACTGCCTGATAGTCATCTGTATCCGTGGGAAAAGCAAAGCAGGAATCACTGGCATCGAGTTCGATAATTGCTTCCGGGACGGAAATCTGTAGGATGTCATTGTTACGCATGGGTGCGTGTACAGTCAGCAACCCTACCCCCGAACGCATACAGGCACGGGCCGCCAGCACTGAAGCCCCTGCCATACCATACGATCCGGCAATCAGCAAGGCGTGTCCGAAATTTCCTTTGTGTGAAAAGGGGCTGCGGGGTTTGATCAAAGCATGTATCTCTTCTGCTTCCAGTAAGGCATAATTGCTTTCTGTTTCTTCGATGGCTTCATGGCTGAGGTTGATATCCAGCAATTTCCATTCACCAACGAATTCGGCATTCTCTGCGAAGAGAAAAGCCAGTTTGGGCAATTGCAGGCTCAGTGTCAGATGGGCACGGATGATATTGGCTTTTACGTTAAATGTGTTTTCTTCTCCCATCAATCCCGAAGGGATGTCGATAGCAACCACTGTAGCAGGCGATGCATTGATATATTTCACTACAGCCGCGAAACCGCCGCTTAACGGTTTATTGAGTCCCGAACCAAAAAGTCCGTCCACTACCAAATGATCCATTGTCAGGGTAGGAGGTACGAATTGTGTGCTTACTTCACTGAACTTCACATTATCCATCATTTCCACCAATTCTTTGTTGGTCTGACAGTCGGCTGACAGTTCTCCTTTCGGGTTGAACAGATAGGCTTCAACCTTATATTCCTTTTCCGCCAGCATGCGGGCCACGGCAAGGGCATCTCCGCCGTTATTACCCGGTCCCGCAAATACCGTGACAGGAGTTGTGATGTCCCAACGTTCAGTGATGGCTTTTGTCAGTGCCTGCGCTGCCCGTTCCATCAGGTCGATCGATGCAATCGGTTCATGTTCTATGGTGTAAGCATCCAGTTTTTTGATGCTGCTACTTGGAAAAATCTTCATGGTGAACTTTTATTTTAAGTTTTTTGACCCACAAAGATAGCAATTAATATACGAAATCAGGAACTTCTTTTTCTTCTTCTTTTTTTCTGAATGCGCCTGTTTTTCCGTAGTTCTCTCTACGATAACGTTGGTGCAGATAGATAAATGAACATACGAAAGCGACAAAACAAATCACTCCTACATAGCCGGCCATCAGGTTGTAGAAAGTAGTCCAGTTAATGTCAGGTGAAAAGAATTCCTTGACAGCCAATACGATAACCGTACCCGTATAACCGAGAAAATCATTCATGGCAATAAAGAAACCTACATTACCCCGGATTTTAAAGCATGCGATGAATCGGTCGAAGAAAATGGTCTGAAAAGTGAGAAAAGCCAGATAAAGACAGAGGCTCTGAATGAATAACCAGACAATAGCGTTTAATTGCAATTGTTCGTAGCCAAATGAAACCACTGCCATCACTACCATGCTGATGATGATCAATCCCAGTAATATCGATAATGCTTTCAAGTTGCTTCGTACAAAAACCATCAACCCGAAAATGACAAGGATAATGATAGTTACTACGCTGTCTACCTGAGCAAACATCCACGAAGAGTATTGGGATACATCGATAATCTTCACCAGGAAGTCTTCTTTGATATCCCTTAAGATTGTCAATACTACATTGGCAATGAAGAGCAGGGTGAGAAATGGCATAAAATTCTTGAAGATATCCCAACGCTGTTTGCCGTTCAGTGTCTCCCGTTTCGATTTCATGGCTATATCTTCGGCCGTGGGTTGTGGGAGCCGGTTCAGAGAATAACCCAATAGGGCGAGTATGGGTAAAGCAATACCTCCGATCAGAGCCGGCATCCAGAATTCACTTATGTTTAAAGTGTCCATAACAAACAAGCCGGCGGACTTAGCTGTTCCCGAGCTGATAACCATACTGACACCCAACAGGCTGGCGAGTATGTCCGTCATGCGGCGTCCTTCTATAAAACTAAAAATGATTCCCCACATACATCCCAATGAAAGACCGTTCAGAAACATAGCTCCTATATTATAAGGTGCAGGTAGTAGTCCGAACAGTATCAACGAAGCTTCTGCCAGTACAATGGAGATCAGGATGAATTTCATCCGGTTTTCCCGTTTCAACTCTGAAATAAGTTTGATCCCAATGAACTTGGAAAGTACGTATCCTAATATCTGTGCGATAGTGACCACTACTTTATAATCCATTCCAAATGCCTCAAGTCCATCGAATCCGGCAGCCGTATAAGGCTTTCTTAGTGCATAAACCAGTGAGTAGGAGAGCAATGCAGCACCACCTGCCCAAAGAATGAAAAGGAAATCGGAAAGTTTCTTTTGTGAATTAGTTTTTACTTGTTGTACATTGTCCATAACATCTGCTTGTTGTTTTCTGGCGCAAAAATAGGTCCCTCGTATTACAGACCTGTTACTGAATATATGAATATTTATTATTAATAGATATTGATAATGAAAGAGTTATGTTGTAATGTTTATGTAACATTTATGAAATAGAAACGAAATTCATGCTGTGCTTCTATCGAATAAATTCCCTACTTTTAGGTATTGCCTGTTTATGTGGAATCTGTAACTTTGTTTGCGAAACCAAAACAAATAATAAATGAAAAGGAAAAGCCTTATTAACAGAATCTTGCAGAATGTCCGTAAACCCGAAGGATTCTTTGGAAGAATGATACTCTGGGGAATGAATCAGGGACATGCTTCGTTGGCTCATTGGGGAATGTCTTGTATGGAGTGGCATCAGGGATGGAACGTGCTTGATATAGGTTGCGGTGGTGGTGCCAACCTGGCGCAAATCCTTAAATATTGCCCGCAAGGTAAGGCTTTTGGCATAGACATTTCAC
Organism: Bacteroides sp. 11BF; assembly: GCF_019633765.1. NCBI lineage: Bacteria > Pseudomonadati > Bacteroidota > Bacteroidia > Bacteroidales > Bacteroidaceae > Bacteroides > Bacteroides sp. 11BF. The sequence continues at coordinate 76,746 of NZ_JAFKPJ010000009.1, read as the reverse complement.
CGGAAAGTGTTGCTTTTGCGCGAAAAAGAAACAGAAGGCAACTTGGTACACGTTGTTTTGTAGAGCAGGGGAGTGTCGATCAACTTCCATATTCCGATCACAGTTTTAATGTGGTCACCGCTTTTGAGACCATTTACTTCTGGAGTGACTTACAGCATACTTTTACTGAAGTGGCACGTGTCTTGAAGCCTGGCGGTGCTTTTCTTATCTGTTGCGAAATGAGTGATCCGACGAATGAAGTATGGACCAGTCGTGTCGAAGGAATGGTGGTGTATTCCGATGATCAGCTGAAGACTATTCTTGTTAATGCCGGTTTTACCAATATAGCCATGTACCGCCGCAGAAAAGAGGAATTATGTATAATAGGGCATAAGAAGATGATGCAGTTGTAAAGGATACCGATGGTTAGCTTACTATTGAATGTATTAACAATGTTAATGGTAAGAAGAGAAGTTTAATTACTTACCGATAACTTATTAACTTCGTATTTTTATGAAGTTAATATCCTATGGTTACGAAGTTAACTTTAACACTGTGTTAAAGTTAACTTCCTATAATCATTTTATTAATACCCTGTTTGCAGGAAATCAGATGATTATATGTTTGTTGTTTAGTTCAGGTAGAATCATCCTTTTACATTTAAAATATGAAGTTGTCAATTTATCAAGTTAGCATTAATACTTCTTGTTACTTAATTAAATGCTTGTTTTTATATTTTTCTATAATACATATATTATAGTACTTCCCTTCTTTATGAAGATTTGAATTATACTTTTGATTTACATGGGTATAGCCATGTTTTGTGAAAATAATCTGTGAAAAGTTTTGGAGACTCGAAAGAAGGTTTTACCTTTGCAACCGAAAATATATATGCGTGTGAATACTCCTTTTTGAATCGAATATATATTTCAAATAAAATAATTCAACGTATCAGATGGTTCTCAAATCTGATGCGAATACTTTTTCTATATCCAATCATTAAAAAACTTAATTTTTAAACTGCTGAGGATCAGACTTCTTTTTTGAGAATTTTTGTTTTTAACAAATTTTTATTTCTACTCATTATTCAAACTTATTCTTACGGACGTAGCGTTGGAGGCAACAGATAACGATAAACATTGGTATGTCGTATTGACACGAACTAATTCGGAACGTAAAGTTCGGGATTATTTTCAGTTACAGGAAGTAGATACTTTTCTCCCTGTTCAAAGTCGTGTCATCGAACGTGAAGGAAAGCGCATCGAGCGTGAGCGCCTTCTCTTGCCTCGTATGGTTTTTGTTCGCATCTCTCGTCAGGAAATGTTTGCCGTGCGAAATACCCTGAATGTATACGACTTCCTTCGCGATCGTTCTACCGGGGCTCCTACCTGTATTCCTGATAGGCAGATGGCTGATTTTCGTTATATGCTCGATTATTCCCATGATCAAGTTATTCTGACCGGTGAAACCATTCCTCAGGGAACTCGTGTAGTAGTAGCTAAAGGTGACTTGCAGGGCTTACGTGGTGAGTTGGTCCGCTACAATAATAAATATCACATTTTAGTGCGTATCGATATGTTCGGTAGCGCCATGGTGACTATTCCGGCCAGTTACGTCCGAAAGGATAAATAAAAACTATAAATGTAAAGAAAATGCCATTATATGTAATGGCGATAACAATATATGTAACGGGTAATAACAATATATGTAATGTCCCGTTACGTCATTAGACACAATTCTCTTTTATATAAGTCAAAAACCGAAGAAAGAATCGACGAATCATAATTCATTCCTTTTTAAAATGAAAAATTCTCTGTGTAACTCTGTGTCCTCTGTTGTGAAAAAGCTTCTGGAGTATGGTGAGGACGGTACTCCTGTCTATGTGAATGAACTTACTGCGTTAAATCAAGAACTCCGTAATTTGTGTGCCGATCTTCTTTTCCGGAAGGGGGAATCTCCCGAAGAAGAAGCAGAAATACTTGTCACTTTGTTCAAGGGTTACAATACCATGCTGTTTAATGTCTCCGCAGAGAATGAACAGGTTATTCAAGAGTTATTGGATCGTTCAATGGCTGTTTTAGAGAAACTTCCTGCCTCTGTTTTGAAATGTCAGTTACTGTTGGAGTGCTTTGAGCAGACGGGAGATGAGGAGCTGATAGGAGAAGCTAAGAAGTGCATTGAATAGTTGAAATCAGTGGCTTTATGCTATTGTGGTAAAAAAAATGATTCTTATATATTGATAATAAGACAATATAATTTGAATGTCTCTAAAAGATAAAACAGTAAGTAGTATTGTATGGAGTGGTATAGAACGATTTTCTACTCTTTTCATACAATTAGTCTGTACTATAATTATAGCGAGATTATTAACACCAGCTGATTTTGGCTTAGTTGGTATGTTAACTATATTTATTTCTTTAGCTCAGACTATTATTGATAGTGGATTTGGGCAAGCTTTGATACGGAAACAAGATGCAGATCAAGTTGATTATTCTTCTGTTTTTTATATTAATTTGGTGTTAGGAATAATTGTATATATTGTATTATTTCTATGCTCTAGTTCTATCGCATCTTTTTATGATATGCCAGAATTAGAATTGGTGTCTAAAATTTCTTTCATCGTACTACCAGTAAATGCTTTAGGATTGATTCAATATACTATCTTATGTAAAAAAATAGATTTCCGATCAATATCTCAAATTACAATCTATTCTAGTATTTTATCCGGTATTTTGGGTATATGTATTGCTTTTTATTTTCAGAATGTTTGGGCCTTAGTAGTTCAAAGTGTATCTTTTTATATTTTTAGGACAGCTTTATTATGGTTTATAAATAGTTGGAAACCATCGTTGGAGTTATCTTTTAACTCTATAAAAGCAATGTTTGGTTTTTCAATAAATTTATTATTGACAGGATTAGTAGGAAGCTTCTTTATGAATATTTATAGCCTAGTGATTGGTAAGTTTTATACTCCAACGGAATTAGGATATTATTCTCAGGCTGATAGAATTCAAAAAATTCCTGCTACAAGTATAACTGAGGTTATTCAAAGAGTTACTTATCCTGTCTTGGCAACAATACAGAATGAAGATGAACGCTTGAGAGAAAGTTATCGAAAAATAATAAATATGGCCATATTTATTATTACCCCATTGATGACTTATTTTATATTAGTAGCGCCTGAATTCTTTGACCTGATATTGACAGATAAATGGAGAATAGCTGCTAAATATTTTCAAATTTTATGTTTAACGGGTATTTGTTATCCTCTAAGTTGTATTAATTTGAATATATTGACAATTAGAGGGAAGACAAAGTTGTTGTTCTATCTAGAGTGTTTAAAAAAAATATTGTTACTGGTAATATTGATTATTAGTATACATTTTGATATAATAGCAGTTGTTTATGGACAGTTATTGTATGGCATATTAGCTGTAGTATTAAATCTATATTTTTGTGGTAGAGAGATAAAATTAAGTATAAAACAGCAATTATTGGATGTCTTTCCTGTTATTCTTTCTACCTTTCTTATGTATTTATGTGTCTTTTATTTACAGCATTATCTTAAGGAAACCCCATTGATTATTTATCTTTTAATCTCGTTATTGGTTGCTCTGATTAGTTATTTCTTAATCTCTTATACTTTTCATATAAAATCTTTGAATGAAGTGAAAAATATTATCTTAATAAAATTGAATAAATGAAAAGGGTGATAACTTATGGTACATTTGATTTGCTTCATCAAGGGCATATCAATTTGCTAAGACGTGCAAAACAGCTAGGGGATTATTTAATAGTTGGAATAACTTCTGACAGCTTTGATAAGGAACGGGGAAAATTGAACGTTTGTAATAATGTTTTGGAGCGTGTTGAAGATGTACGAAAGACTGGACTTGCCGATGAAATTATTATAGAAGATTATGTTGGTCAGAAAATAGATGATATACAAAAATATAATATTGATATTTTTGCTATAGGATCTGATTGGCAAGGGAAATTTGATTATTTAAAAGAATTTTGTGAAGTTGCATATTTACCGCGCACGAAAGGAGTCTCTTCTACGATGCTTAGAGAAAAGCAACAAAAAAATTATAGACTAGGAATTATTGGAACTGGACGTATTGCAAAAAGGTTTGTGACAGAGATACAGTATGTTAGTGGCGTGGAACCTTATTCTGTTTTGAATCCTAATATGGAGGAGGCTAAATCATTTGCTAAGAAATATAATATATTAGAGGTATATTCTGATTTTAATAGTTTCATTCGGAAAATTGATGCTGTATATATTGCTTCTCCCCATCTTACTCATTATGCATATATAAAGCAGGCACTATTAGCTGGTAAACATGTCTTATGTGAGATCCCTATGGTTTTATCTGCTCGGGAAGCTCAAGAGTTATATTTATTAGCTGAAGAAAAAAAACTAGTTTTGTTGGAAGCGAATAAAACTGCACATTGTCCAGCTTTTACACATTTAGTAACGTTAGTTAAAAGTGGAGTAATTGGTGAAGTTGTAGATATTCGTTCTTCTCTGTCCAAACTATTGCTGGGAAACTTACGAGAATTGGATGTTGAACAGGCTGGTGGAAGTATAACGGAATTGTCCCCTCTGCCTTTATTATCAATAATTAAAATATTAGGTAAAGAAATAAGAAATATGCACTTTTATTCAAAATTACAAAATAATGTCGATATTTTTACTAAGGGTGTCTTTAATTATGATACAGCTATTGCAACGATAACATTAGGACTAGGAGTTAAGACAGAAGGTAATTTAGTAATTTCAGGTACCAAGGGATATGTCTATGTTCCAGCTCCTTGGTGGAAGACAGATTATTTTGAATTGCGCTTTGAAGACCAGAATCTAAATAAAAAATATTTTTATTCATTTGATGGTGAAGGTTTGCGTTATGAACTTCAAGAATTTATTTCAATGATAACTAATTCCCGATTGAGTTCTTATAGATTAAGGAGAAGTGAGTCTATTTTAATAGCATCTGTTATTGAGAGTTATAGGAAAGGTAATAATGTTATAATTATGAAATAAAATGAAAAATGCTATTGTTACTGGAGGAACAAAAGGAATTGGACTTCAAATAGTAAAGGATCTTTTAGCAAGAGAATATTTTGTTTTTCTTAATTATGCGAATGATGATCAGACTGCATACTTAATAGAACAAGAATTGAATAAGATTAGTTCAAACTTTAAAATAGTGAAGGCGAATCAAGCAAACATGGAAGAGTTTGACTCTTTTATCACATTGATAAAAAAGAAGGTGACTGCTGTTGATTGTATTATTTGTAATGCAGGGGAAACATTACGTAAGTCAGCTATGTCCATAACAAATGATGAATGGGAAAGAGTTATGCAAGTTATTGTTAACTCACATTTTTATTTAATTCGTGAGTTATTCGAATTGATATCATCTAACTCTCGAATTATATTTATTGGATCTATGATGGGAATTTATCCACATAGTGTTTCTTTACCTTATGGAGTTGCTAAAGCAGCTATCCATGCCTTAGCCCAAAATTTGGTGAAAGTGTTTCAGGGGACTGGCACTACTATTAACACTATAGCTCCAGGTTTCGTAGATACAGAATGGCAAAAAAGTAAAGCAAAAGATCTGAGGGATAGAATCTGTCAAAAAACAGCGTTAAAACGATTCGCAACTGTGGAGGAGGTTGCGTCAGCCTGCATGTTTTGCCTTGAAAATGATTTTGTGAATGGAAGTGTTTTAGAAGTTAATGGAGGATATTGTTTTGAATAGATATTGCAAATATGAATAAAATAAAAGAAAAAATAAAATATTTATTAATAGGTATATTAATTTACCCTTTTAAGAAAATATTTCCTATTCAAAAGGGAATATGGATATTCGGCGCTCAAGGGGGAGAAAAATACGTTCAAAATTCGAAATATTTGTTTGAGTACGTATTGAGGCACTCTGCTAATGCCTTTTGGGTAACTCAATCTAAGAGTGTATATCTTAGTTTGAAGGAAGCAGGGCTACCAGTTCTTTATAATTTGTCTTTCAAAGGAATCAGGTATGTTTTAACAGCGGAGTATGTGGTGTTTTCAACTGAAATATCGAAAGATATATTATATACTTGTAAACGTGATGGTAGGAAGATTATTAATGTATGGCATGGAATGCCCATGAAAAAAATAGGCTTTGATCATACTGGATCTCCAAATTCTCTTTTGGAGAAAGTTCATTCTTGTCTGTGGAATATATTCATTGGATCACTTAGACCCAAGGATATTGATTTTATGTCTTCTACATCCCCTTTTTTTACAGATATTTTAAAAAAGAGTTTCAGAATATCGAATGTCTTTGATTTTGGAGAGCCCCGTACAGATGCCTTTTATTCTTGGAATTTGAATCAAATACGAAAAAAAATGGGATTTGCTGAAGAAGACTATGTTATATTGTATATGCCTACTCATAGGAATTTTGGACGTGGGGAAATGAACCCTTCCATTTTTAAATCGAATGGAACGGCTATTGACTATTTTAAAGAAAATAATATTACTGTTATATGGAAATTTCATATTAATATGCTTCGAAATTATAAATCTGATAATCAGTGCAGTAGCGTTTTTAGAGATTTTTCCCTATCATCTTATGATCCACAGGAGCTATTATTTGTTGCAGACATGCTAATTACAGATTATTCAAGTTGTTATATTGATTATTTATTATTGCATCGACCTGTCCTCTTTTATCTATATGATGATTATGAAACACAAGATAATGAAATATACTTTTCTTCATTAGATCATAATTTAGGTGATGTGTGTCATACAGAAATACAACTATTAGAGGCTATCAAGAAACGTATAAAACTTCCAAATCAATTTATTCCTAATATTATTTATCATTCACATCATGATGGAAAATCTTGTGAGCGTATTTATAATTATATAATTGAGGCTGAAAATAGGGATGAGTCAATCTAAAAATACAATAATAGTTTTATTACTGTTAGGATGTTTGGTGTTTTCTCCTTTGGGGTCTACCATTGCTTTAGACTTCTTTCATTTTCCTGTTTCTGTGCCTGAATTATTTTTATTATTATTTATTCCTTTTTTGAAGGAGAGATTTCACTTTAAAAGTCTAAAAAGGATTCATGTCTTTTTTATTTTAACAATTTGGTTAATCCTAATTTGGGAGGCATTTTTAATTGGGACATATTCGTATTATGCAATTCTTTCAACAGCACGTTCATATATGTATGTTTGTATATTTTATTTCTTGTTTAATCAAGAAAATAATGTGCAATTAGACGATATTTTATGTGTTAGTTTAGGATGTCTTTTAGGGTGGTGTATTGAATCTGTTATTCAATTGTATTATGCGATTGTTTCTGGTAATGCTCCAGCTTCTTATGGTACAATGTTATGTATACCTTTACTTTTTGGAATAACTATATTTGAAAAAAGATATAGGCTTTTAGTATTTGTCTTGTTGCTTTGTGTTGTTCTTTCTTTAATAGCAGGTATTCGTAGGCAAATTGCAGTTTCTGTTGTTAGTCTATTTTTAATTTATAGTTTTATAGGATTGCAGAATTATCACAGATTTTTTAAATTAGCTTCTTGTTCCCTCTTATTTTTGGGTGTTTTATTTGTTTTTATGCCTTCAATAGAAAAACAGACTGAAGAAATTTCTCCTCTTTTACATCATCGTATTTTTGTTAAAACTCAAGCTCTATTGAATGGTGATGCTGAAAAAAGTGGTGATGATATTCGTAAAAAATCAATTCAAATGTTATTTGATAATTTAAATGATTACTTATATCCACGTGGGTTTGTAAGTAAACAGACAAACACAGATATTAACACTGGAATCTATAATGATTTACCTCTATTGGAATTATGTTATTCTTTTGGTGTAATTATTACTTTTGTTATTCTTCTGTATTTTTTGTATGCTTCTTTTCGATGTATCAAATTTTACTTTCTCTTTCATGAAAAAGAATCGATTTTATTTGTTATTTCCTTCTTTATAATGGTAATGTTGCTATTTCTTGAGGGTGGCTTTATTTCTTATCCTTACGCAGTCCCTATAACTGGATTATGTTTAGGTAGATTACATTATTTTTCACGAATACATTTTAAAAAGAAATCTCATTTAATATGACCTTCTTGATTTTTGACTTAGATGCTAAAGGACATCATTTAGAGTATATACATCATTTATATAGTTATGGTGGTATACATCTAGTTGGGCATCGGATTGTGTTTGTATTGCATCCAGATTTTAAAAATATGTATAATTTTAGAACTTTTTGTCCTCAAGAGCATATAGATATCATTTATCTAAAAGAAGAAGAAGTGGCAAATCTTAGTTCATATTCTTTTAAATCTGCATACAAAGCATCTTGTTTACTTAAGAAATACATCAATTTGGTGATTCCAGATACTGTGTTTTTGAATACTATAATATCGTTTATGCCATTTCTCCCTATTATGGTTAGAAATAGTCGATTTATTTCGGGAATAGAATATACTATTCCTGATAGGCGGATTAGAGCCAGTAATAGAAAAAAAATAGAAGATCATTTGAAATTATTTTTGTATGCTTATGCTCCTTGTTTTAAAAAAATTTATTTGCTTAATGATTCTAAATATCCAATTGTTTACAATAAAAAATTTCGAGTAAATAAGTTTTCGTTTTTACCTGATCCGTATGTACCTATATACTCTGTTGAAGAAATTTATTCTATTTCAAACTTGATTACAGACAAATCAAAATGTGTTTTTCTTCATTGTGGGGGGATGGGAATGCGAAAAGGTACTTTTAATATACTAGAGGCTATAGAAACGTTATCTATAAAAGAGAAAAATAAATCTGTTTTTGTGTTTGCAGGCGTTATATCAGACACTAATATGCGCGAAAAGTTTGTTCGTATAGTAAAAGAACTTTCTAGATCAGTACAAATTATTTTTATAGAAAGATTTTTGAAATTTGAAGAGCTTGCGTATTTATTTGAATTAACAAATTATGTACTTGTACCATATCAAAATGTAGAGCAAAGTAGTGGTATTATTGGTTATGCGGCTCAGTTTAATAAACCTGTTATAGGACCTTCTGAAGGTCTATTGGGAGAATTAATATCTTCTTATAATTTAGGCTATACTATTACTAACATTAACGCCGACAGATTAGCAGAGATAATCTCTAAATTATTAAAAAATACTCCTCGTAAAATAGATGGTACGAGTTATTTAAGTATTTCTTCTTTGGATAATTTTTCAAAAATAATTTACGGTGTAAAAGATGAAAAATAATTTAAGATTATTCTTTCTCGGAGACTTTTATTGCAATGAAATAGATAGAATTGAGATTGCTGATGAGATAAGGACTATCATTTGTTCTAGTGATGTTAACATCTGTAATTTTGAGGCACCTGTACTTTCGCAAGGAAAGCCTAGCTTAAAAAGTGGTCCAAATATTCGTCAATCACGAGATGCACCCGCTTTTCTTGAAAAAATAGGATTTAATGTCTGTTCTTTGGCTAATAACCATATTATGGATTATGGGGAAGAGGGCTTAAAAAAAACTATTTCTTTATTTAAAAAGTCCTTACTAGTTGGTGCTGGTACTATTGATAATGCTTATCAGGTGAAAACAATGGTTATAAAGGGATATACCATTGGATTTTTGGCTCTATCACATAATGAATTTGGGGTACTTGATGATGATAATCAAAACAATATAGGTTGTGCATGGATAAACCATCCTTGTGTGAATCATGTGATTGCTAATGCTAAAAAGATGGTAGATTATCTTTTTATTTTATCTCATGCAGGCGTGGAGAATATTAGTATTCCTTTACCGGAGTGGCGTCAACGTTATCAAGATTTAATAGACTGTGGTGCAGACGCAGTAATAGCTTCTCATCCCCATATTCCTCAAGGATGGGAGAGATACAAAGAAAAACCTATATTTTATAGTTTAGGAAATTTTTATTTCGATAGACCATCTAAAGTTCCTTATGCCAATATTGGACTAGGAGTATTATTTGAGATTAATGATAAAGGTTATATCAAATATACGGTTTGCCCATTAAAAAAGGAGGGTTGGGATCTGAATTTGAGTAATGATCCTAAAATTTGGGCATATCTTAAGGAGTGTGAGGAGATACTTAAGCAAGATAGTAAATATTTATTGGAAGTAAATAAACAGGTTGTAAATTTATGGACAAATATATATAAATATTATTTTTATTATTCCTTAAGGAAAATATCTTTTCAATTTGGCTTTTATAATTTGCTAAAGACTATATATAGGGCTGTTTTTTACTCAAATAATTATGTTTTATTATTGAATAATATCCGTTGTGAAAGTCATCGATGGGCAATTGTTCGTGCTATTAAATTATTGTATTTAAAATGAATGTAAATTCTTGCAAGCGTTGGGCTGCTGATTTTGTTTGTAAAATTAGCATAAAGTTATATTATCAATTGAGTTATTTGCATAATAGAAAAAGGCTTTTAAATTTTGCTTTTCCACATAATCTTAGTGAATTTATAATAAAGAAGATAGTTAGTGGTGAAACAGCACAGTATGCTGTTTATGCAGATAAATATGCTGTTAGAAAATATGTTGAAGAAGTAGGGCTGGGGAACATTCTTCCAAAAATTTTGGGTGTTTGGAAGGATGTTGATGAAATAGAATTTGATTCTCTTCCGGACAAGTTTGCACTGAAACTCAATTATGGATCGGGAATGAATATAATTTGTAAGAATAGAAGGAATCTTAATACTGCTGAAATAAAAGAAAAAATATCAGGTTGGATGTCTAAGGATATTTTCTGGAGAGCTGAGCCTCATTATGATTTGATTCCTAAATGTATTATTTGTGAAGAATTTATAGAGGATCATATGGGCTATTTTCCATTAGATTATAAGTTTATGTGCTTTAATGGAGTTCCGAATCATATTTTAGTGTGTTCAGAACGAAATGTGAAGATGAAACTTTTTACTTATGATTTGGACTGGAATAAGATAGATTTATTAACGTCTGATTATCGCTCAACAGAGGATATTCGTAAACCCCAAAATTTAGACTTAATGATTCAGTATGCGACACAATTATCCAAAGGGTTTGATTTTGTGAGGATTGATCTTTATGATACAGGTGAACATGTTTTTTTTGGAGAAATGACTTTTACTCCTGAAGGTGGAGTTTTACGATATTATAGTCTATCTGCATTGTCTATGATGGGAAAGCTGGTTTATTTAAAATAAGAAATATGGATAATATTAAGATTGCCGTAATAGGTCTTGGTTATGTTGGGCTTCCCTTGGCCCGATTGTTTTCGACAAAATATGAATGTATTGGTTTTGATCTGAACCAGTCTCGTGTTGATGCTTTAAATTCCGGTCATGATATGACTTTAGAGGTTTCTGACGACTTACTTCGGAAAGCGATAGAAAATGGTTTCAAATGTACCAGTAATATTGACGAAATAAGGAATTGTAACTTTTATGTTGTAGCTGTACCAACCCCTGTGGATTTGAATAATCGCCCCGATCTTACACCCTTGATTGGTGCGAGTACTACAGTTGGAAAAGTTATTTCAAAAGGGGATATTGTTGTGTATGAATCTACTGTATATCCGGGAGTAACTGAGGAAGAATGTCTTCCGGTAGTCGAAAAAGTGTCAGGGTTAACATACAATGTAGATTTTTATGCAGGTTATTCACCGGAACGTATAAACCCGGGTGATAAAGAACATACTGTTGAAAAGATTAAGAAAGTAACTTCCGGTTCGACTCCTGAGATTGCTGACATTGTTGATTCTATATATAATTCAGTGTTGGTTAACGGTACTCATAAAGCCCCTTCTATTAAAGTGGCTGAAGCTTCTAAAATAATAGAAAACTCCCAGCGCGATGTGAATATTGCCTTCATGAATGAACTTTCAAAGATTTTCAATGCAATGGGCATTGATACCAATGATGTTATTGAGGCTGCATCTTCCAAATGGAATTTTATCAAGTTGAAGCCGGGCTTGGTCGGTGGACACTGTATAAGTGTTGATCCTTATTATCTTATTCAGAAGGCCCAGGTTTATGGGGTACTCCCACGAATCATGTCTGCAGCAAGGCGCTTGAATGATGGTATGGGAGACTATGTCGCTAATCAGGTGATTAGATTAATGAATAAAAAAGGTATTCTTGTCAAAGATTCAAAGATTCTGCTTCTGGGTTTTACTTTTAAAGAAGATTGCCCTGATATTCGAAATACCAAGGTGATAGACATTTATTCTACCTTACATGAGTATACTTCTGACATTACCGTTTATGATGCTTGGGCTAATTCGGCTAAAGTGGCACATGAATATGGTATATCGATCCTGACTGCTGGTATTGATAATTTGGTTGGACAATTTGATGCAGTGGTGTTGTGTGTTGGACATAAAGAGTTCCGGCATATGAATATTCGCGGCTTTCTCCGTTCTGATATGGGTGTTGTTTATGATGTTAAAGCTGTATTGAGTAAAGATATAATAGATGGCAGATTATAATTCTTCTATTTGTTGTATTTTTAATATAGGGACTCACTATCGCAATCCTATATATTCAAAAATGTCTTCGGAGCTTCCCTGCGATTTTTATTTTGGCGATCGTCTATTGACACCAATAAAGAAAATGGATTATACCCAATTGAACCATTTTCGCTCAGAATTGCATAACAAATATTTATTTTCTCAGTTTTATTGGCAATCTAAATCTGTCCGGTTAGTCTTTAAACCCTATACTTATTATGTATTGGATGGAGAACCTTATTGTTTGTCTTCATGGATTATCCTTTTCTGGGCAAAACTTTTAAATAAGAAAACAGTAGCTTGGACTCATGGTTGGTATGGCAGAGAAAGTATTGTAAAGAGGGTTATAAAAAAGTTGTTTTATTCTTTGTTTTCTGAGTTGATGGTTTATGGCGAATATGCTATTTCCCTGATGTCAAAAGAAGGCTTTGATAAATCAAAGATGGTTTGTATTGCAAACTCTTTGGATTATGATAATCAGTTGAAAATCAGACTCGATTTGTCGCTTTCTTCTATTTATTCTACTCATTTTTCCAACTCCTATCCTGTATTATTCTATATCGGGCGTGTGCAAAAATCGAAGAAATTGGAATATATAATCCAAGCTATGGATATCTTGAAACAGAAAGGGTTTCCGGTAAATCTTGTTGTTGTCGGTAAAGATGTGGATGGGGTTCATCTTGATTGTGAAATAGCTAAATATAATCTTGGCTCTCATGTCTGGTTATATGGACCTTGTTATGACGAGATGCGCATAGGAGAGATGTTCTATAATGCGGATGTCTGTGTGTCTCCAGGGAATGTTGGCTTGACTGCTATCCATTCTCTGACTTATGGTTGTCCTGTTATAACCCATAATAATTTTCCTTTTCAGGGTCCTGAATTTGAGTCTATAATTCAGGGGAAAACCGGTGATTTTTTTCAGGAAAATGATGTAAATAGCCTGGCTGATACTATTCAGAAATGGTTAAGTCAGAATTTGCATAGTCGAGAGGCTATTCGGCAGTTTGCCTATCAGACAATTGATACTAAATGGAACTTGTATTACCAGATGAATATTCTCAAACAAGTTTTTCTTAAACAAGCTAAGGATGAATGACTTTCGGAGTTTAATAAGGAATAGTGTTTTGGATATTTTAGGGATATTTTCCCGTCCTCAAAATGGTATTCATATATTGAATGGACATATGATATGTCGTGGAGTGGCTAATGATCAAGCTAAATATTATTTTTCTCACCAATTAAAAGAACTTTCCCGACATGTACGTTTCATAAGGGTGGAGGAGGCCACTTCTCTAATTCTCAATCATGAAAGTGTCGATGAACCTTTGGTTGCCTTTACATTTGACGATGGTTTTATGGAATGTCATTCAATGATAGCACCTGTTTTGGAACAGTTTGGGGTGAATGCGGCTTTTTTTATCAATCCCAATTTTGCGAATGGGGATGATGTGTATATTCAGAATTTTACAAATAACATAGTTCTCACTCCCGGTAAAACTCCAATGCGGTGGAAAGAGATAAGGGAATTGCATGAGAGGGGACATATTATTGGTGCACATACAATGGATCATTATATGATTAATGATAGTAATTGGGTGGAATTAGACAAGCAAATAGGTTGTTGTAAATCGGTAATAGAACAGGAACTCTCTACTTCTTGTGAATACTTTGCCTTTCCATATGGACGCTTGGAACACGCTAATCAATCTTCGATTGATATTGCATGTAAGTATTACAAATATGTGTTTTCTCAATCGGACTATAAACATTACTTTTCTTTTGGCGGTCGCGTAATTAACAGACGGCATTTTGAGCCTTTTTGGCCCGTGAAACATGTTTCTTATTTTTTGAGTTGCCATAAAAAATAGGGGACTTTAATTAGTCTTTTCGATCTTGTTCTCTTCTATTTGATCACTACGATAGTGAAAACTCTCTTTCAAATAAATGTTGTTGCTAACTCTGGTTCCACCGGCCATATTGCAGAGGAGTTAGGGCGTTTGGTTATTGCTTCTGGCTGGAAAAGTTATATTGCTTACGGTCGTTGGGCCTGTCCCAGCCAATCTATGTTGATTAGGGTTGGAACTAGATTTGATCTCTTTGTCCATGGCTTGAAATCCATGTTGTTTGACAGGCATGGTTTTGGTTCACGGAGAGCTACCTTGCACTTAATTTCAAAAATAGAGAAAATAAAACCGGACATAATCCATTTGCATAATCTTCATGGCTATTATTTAAACTGTGAGGTTTTATTTGACTATCTATCTACAGCTAAAATACCTGTTGTTTGGACTTTGCATGATTGTTGGAGTTTCACGGGACATTGTGTCCATTTTCAGAATATCGGGTGTGAGAAGTGGAAGACAGGTTGTTTTGCATGTCCCAATATACGAGATTATCCCAAAGCTTTAGGTTGTGATAACTCTCGTATGAACTATATAGAAAAGAAGAGATTGTTTACTTCGGTTGAACGTATGATGATTGTACCTGTTTGCAATTGGCTAAGTGATATGTTGAGTAAGTCATATCTTTCTCAAATAAAACGGCAGACTATTGTTAACGGGATAGATTTGAAAGTGTTTACTCCAAAAGGTAATCGTGATGTGATAAAAAGTAATTTAGGTGTAGGGACACGATACATGATTTTAGCTGTTGCTACGGTTTGGGGGACTACGAAGGGATTTGATGATCTTATATACCTAAACTCTTTATTACCAGATAAGAGTGTAATTGTTGTGGTGGGGCTAACCACAAAACAAATAAAAAAATTGCCTGGTAATATGATTGGTATAGAGAGAACGGAGAATATTAATCAGTTGGTTGAAATATATTCTGCTGCAGATATTTTTATAAACCCAACATATCAAGATACATTACCTACAGTCAATATTGAAGCGCTTGCTTGTGGTACTCCTGTTATAACTTATGATACCGGAGGCAGTGCTGACATTGTAGATTCTGATACGGGAATGGTTTTAAAACGTGGGGATATTCATACGTTATTAGAAAAGATTTTAGAAATAAGAGAAAGAGGTAAAGAGTCTTATATAACAAAATGTCGCCAAAGAGCATTACAATTTTTTGATAAGTCAAAGCAGTTGAGTTACTACTTGTCTCTTTATGATCAATTACTAAATAAAGAAAGATAGTTCTTCTTTCATAGTTATGAAAATATCCCTTGTTACTGTCACTTTTAATAGTGCTAAAACGCTTCGTGATACGATTCATTCTGTTCTTTCACAGTCTTATACTGATATAGAATATATAATAGTGGATGGTTTGTCTAATGATGAAACCGTTGCACTTATTAAAGAATATGAACCTCTATTTCAAGGTCGTTTGAAATGGATAAGTGAGAAAGATAAGGGACTCTATGATGCTATGAATAAAGGGATTCGAATGTCTACTGGGGATATTGTCGGGATTATTAATTCGGATGATTTTTATCATAGAGAAGATGTTTTAGAGAAAGTTGTTCAATCGTTTGAAGTTGGTGAAACAGAGGCTATTTATGGCGATATACGTTTTGTAAACCCTGATAACTTGGATAGGACAGTTCGCTATTATTCTTCTAAAAGGTTTGTCCCATCCTTGTTTCGATTCGGATTTATGCCTGCCCATCCAACATTTTTTACATATAGAAAATATTTTGACCTGTTTGGCTATTATAAAACAAATTATAAAATAGCTGCTGATTATGAATTGCTTGTTCGTTTTTTATATGTACATCGGTTAAAAAGTAAATATTTGCCTTTGGGTTTTATGAAAATGAGAACAGGAGGTGCGAGTACAGCTTCTATTAAGAGTAATATCTTATTGAATAAAGAGATAGTAAGGGCATGTAAGGAGAATGGAATATGGACTTGTTATCCCTTGCTTTTATTAAAATATTTAGTAAAAGTGTTTGAACTGATTTTTATAAAAAAATGAATATACTTATTTCTGGAATTCATGGTTTTATAGGCTCTAATTTTATTGGGGCTTTGAAAGATAAACATACTTTGTATGGGCTTGATATTGTTTTTCCTGCTAAAGATGGGGTCGTTAATACTTTTTCTTGGCGAGATATCGAACCCACATCTTTCCCTTTTCAAACTCTTCCCCAGTTCGATGCCATTATTCATCTTGCCGGAAAGGCCCATGATACTAAAAACCAATCGGCTGCTCAGTCTTATTTTGATATCAATACCGGTTTGACTCAAAAGATATTCGATTTCTTTTTGGAGTCTTCTGCCAAGAAATTCATTTTCTTTAGTTCGGTGAAAGCTGCTGCCGATAGCGTAGTGGGAGACGTACTTACTGAAGACGTGACTCCGACCCCGGTTGGTCCTTATGGGGAGAGCAAGATTAAGGCGGAAGAGTATATAAAAGGGCATTTTATGTTTCCAACTGCTTCTATTGATGAGGATCAGTCTTTGCGGTTGGGGAAAGATAAGGGGAGGACGGCTATGAATAAACAGGTATATATCCTTCGTCCCTGTATGATTCATGGCCCTGGAAACAAGGGAAATTTAAATTTATTATATAACGTAGTGAAGAAGGGAATCCCTTGGCCTCTTGGCGATTTTGATAATCGCCGTTCGTTTACTTCAATCGATAACCTTTGTTATGTGATTGAGGGGCTTTTGAATCAGGATGTACCTACGGGCATCTACCATATGGGAGATGATGAAGCTCTGTCAACGAATGAACTGATTAGCATCATGTGTGAAGCAATGGGAAAAAAGCCGCATATCTGGAAGATGAACAAAGGGCTTATGGAAGGATGTGCCGGCTTGGGTACTCTGCTGCATTTACCTTTGAATACGGAAAGACTTCGTAAACTGACGGAGAATTATGTAGTAAGTAACGCTAAGATCAAAGCCGCTCTCGGGATTGATAAAATGCCTGTGACAGCTAAAGAGGGGTTGATGAAGACCATTCGTTCATTTGAAGAAACTAAATAACTTATGTACTATCTAATCATCTTAGTTCTGCTATTCCTGGCAGAACTTTTTTATTTCCGTATTGCGGATAAGTGTAACATTATCGATAAGCCTAACGAACGTAGTTCACATACCCGGATTACACTGCGTGGGGGAGGGAGCATCTTTTATTTTGGGGTGTTGGCCTATTTTCTCACAAACCACTTTGAATATCCATGGTTTATGCTGGCTTTGAGTCTGATAACTTTTATCAGTTTTATAGATGACATTCGTTCTACTTCGCAAGGATTGCGTTTAGTCTTTCATTTTACGGCAATGGCTTTGATGTTTTATCAATGGGGATTGTTTAGCTTGCCTTGGTGGACAATCCTTGTTGCCCTGATCATTTGTACTGGGATTATTAATGCTTACAACTTTATGGATGGCATTAATGGCATAACAGGCGGATACTCATTGGTCATTCTGATAGCATTGGCCTATATAAATAGGGTATATGTTCCATTTGTTGAAACGGACTTTATTTATACTATGCTTTGCGCAGTATTGGTCTTTAATTTTTTTAATTTCCGCAAACAAGCGAGATGTTTTGCCGGTGATGTTGGTTCGGTCAGTATAGCTTTTGTAATCCTGTTCCTGATCGGAAGTTTAATTATCAAAACAGAGAATTTTGGCTGGCTTATATTGCTTGCTGTATATGGAGTAGATAGTGTGTTGACGATCGTTCATCGATTGATGCTTCACGAAAATATTGGTTTGCCTCACCGGAAACACTTATATCAGATAATGGCTAATGAACTGGGAATACCGCACGTAGTAGTATCGTTGGTGTATATGATTGCGCAAATTATAATTATCATCGGATATTTATATTGCCAAAATTATGGTTATTGGTATTTATTGGGTTGTATCATCTTGCTGAGTGGAATATATATTGTTTTTATGAGCAAATATTTTCACTTGCATCTTTTACCTAAAAGATAATTATTATATTTATGATAATCTTGGTTATGGTCGTTATTAATCCTTTCATAGTTGGAGGATACGTCTGATAATCCCTTCTATAAGCTATAACTTACTTTTCCGGTTTCTATAAACTGTTTTAATAAGGATGCAATTAATGCATCCTTATTTTTTTGCTTCGTTTATGGTGTCTTTTATACACGATATATCCCGAAACGAGGATCAACGTTAGCAGAAGTCCGGAGATAAAAACGAATAGATCCGAGAAAACACCTAAGAAAGGTGAATAGCAGCGACCGACATGGAGTTCTAAGCAGAAACTCCATAATGACATGGGTTGCTGTTGCATAAAAACAGGCATTGCCGGCAATGCTAAATTATTCTCTTTATTGCGTGCTCCGTTGTCGTATTCGAAGATTACCTCCCGTGTGATTAAATCGTCGGTGAATCCGTTAACGAGACTGCCGCCGAGTGGTCTCCCGTAAGTTGCTGCCGGGGGGTGCCCTGTATAATAATCGAGAACACTTCCTGTAGATGGATTCCAGACAAACAGTCCGCTGAAAGAGCCGATTAACCATTCGTCCGGGTTTTTCGGATAAAACACATTAACTCCCATAGGACTTACCGGTGGGGTTCGTTTTAATTTAACCGGTGGCAGTGTAAAGTCGTTTATAAGATAGAAACCGGTTGACGAAGACAATAACCAGACATTTTTTGATGCGTCCCATCGGATACTGCGGAGTTTGTCATGCCACGGATTGTCTGAATCAAGAGTTGTTCCGGGGATGGGGTTCGTGTTCACCAAAACAAAAGGTATCATTAAAGGCGGTCGGAGACACATACCCGTAACAGATAACAATATGGTCAGTACGATCAGCCATGTACCCAATTTATTGTGCCAGTTCAGTGAAGTTTTCAAGGCTTTTGCCTGTGTTTTGACAGGGAGCCTTTTTCTGTGTCTTCGGCGAATGAATG
Source organism: Bacteroides sp. 11BF (assembly GCF_019633765.1). Taxonomy (NCBI): domain Bacteria; kingdom Pseudomonadati; phylum Bacteroidota; class Bacteroidia; order Bacteroidales; family Bacteroidaceae; genus Bacteroides; species Bacteroides sp. 11BF. The sequence goes on along the minus strand of NZ_JAFKPJ010000009.1, from coordinate 57,346 downwards.
AGGGAAGAAAAGTATATATGATTCCCGTTATACTGAGAATGATTAATACTACTCCCAGAAAATCAACTACCAATTTGCCGGGTGTACCGAACAACTCTCCGCTATGGAGGAGCCAGATGGTACGGAATAAGGAGGTTTTCGGTGAATAATTTTCGGGGGCTTTTAATTCTATTTTTCTGAATTGATGGTAAGGAGACACACTGGTATACAGATTAGAACGTGTGAGCACAACCAGAGTATCTCCGCGTTGGGTTATATCTGAGATTCGTTCCTCGTTTCCGGATATCGGATACTCCTGCCATTTGTTTTTGTTCAGGAGATAGACAGAGTATAATCCGGCACACCAAATATCGTTATTGGCAAGGCGGATGATATTACTTATTTTGCGATTGTCGATTCCCCGAACCAGACCTTGGTTGAAATCGGTAAAGGTGATGAAACAGGAGTCTGTTTGCCAGACTCCTGCATTACCATATGCCAGAATTTTCCCATCAGGAAGGCGTAATGTTCCTTTTATAATTCCATTATTCCAGTTTCTGTAGTGATAGCTTTCCGGCATCCAGTTTCTGTTGACTTCAACTTTTGAGAAAATTGTACGGTGATTGAGTACAATGCCTGAGAAACAGAACATCAGGATAAAGAAGCTAAAGAACAAACCTACCCATTTATGGTATTTCTTCCAGAAATTTTTCATTAGAGATTGTTACTTAGTTTAAATTGGTACTGCCATTCGGCTGAATGGCGTATTCAAAGGAATAAATGCCACTATTGCCTTCGTCATCATAAAAACTTTTGGCTTTTAGTTTTGCATATTTCCCACTGGCTGTGCGGACGATAAATACATAATCACTTGGCGTGTAAGTGGGAGGGGGGCCGGCAAAAGTGATTGCTTTACAAAGTACTTCGTTGGCAGTAGACTCCATGGTAGGAGGAGGAAATCCGGTGCCGGGAGCGGTAATGGTATAGGATGCATCGACAGTGAATGTTCCTTGAGGAACTGTCGTACAGGCTGCCATATCTTTGATATTCGTGAGTAAAGCACCGCCTTTTCCCTTACCGGACGCGCCGCTGTTGGTACGCACATTGTAACGGTTGAATGCGATATCCCAATCTGTATTTTCGGCATGGGTTTCTTCACTGACGTTTACTTCTTTTCCTTTTTCAAGTGAATAATAAATCCAGTCGTTCCCATATGCTGTTTTCCGGCTCAGGCTTACCTGTTTTACCGGTAAAGCATCTCCCCCCTGTGAGGGATCGTCGGGCAGAGAACCGTTATTGTCACCTGAGCAGGAGGTACTGATAAATGCTGATAGTACGCCAAATAATAGAATGGCGAATCTGAATTTGCTTTTGTTGTTCATACTTGTTTTAGTTTAATTTATAGTGTATAATTACATGCGATAAAATAGTTTCTTCCCGGTGAAGTGGAAGTATTGAAAGTTACCCGGTCTGAGGTATAATCGAACAGGTTGGTTATTCCTGCCGTGATTCTCAGGTTCTGCATGATGTATTGTGACACCGTCAGATCCCAAAGACAATAGGGGTTCACCTTAGCCTGATAGTAGGCTTCTACTTTCTTTCCCTCTATTTCGAGTTCGTCCAATACGTCGAATCTCTTTTTTCCCATGATATTGCCGGACAGATTGACAACTGTGGCATAACGGGGGATACGTGTATTGTATTCGGCACGGATGTTGCCGGAATGTGGGCTGGAAGAACTTAACCGGACTCCGTCAGCGTCTTTGCTTGTGTAGAGGTAATTGTAAGCTCCGTGTACATTGATGTGTCTGTTTATCTGTACCTTGCACATGGTTTCAACTCCTGCCAGATGACTTTTCCCCACATTAGTATAATGGAGTTCGGTTTGGTCATTACTCCACATTCCTTCTATTTTGTTTCGGAACCAGTTACTGTAGATGTTGGCATTGATATTGATCCAACTATTCACGTACTCTCCTGATAGTGATATATAATTGTTGGTTTCAGGTTTCAGTTTACTGTTGCCATATATCCAGAACATCCCCAGGTGATCCCAGTTCATATAGAGTTCTTTAATGCTGGGTGAACGGTATCCGCGTGCATAATTGAAGCGGACTGTGAATGGGAATACTTTATACATGACAGAAGCTTTGGGAGTGACGTTGGCACCATATTTTTCATGATAGTCACATCGCAGTCCCGCCACAACGGAGAATTGCTTGTTGATACTCCAGTCGTCCTGGAGGAAAGCGGTAGCATACCATTGGCTTTTGTTCTCTTTTACACCGGTTTCGAATTTATCACTGAACAATGACTCTCTGTAAAATTCCAAACCGCCCGTGATGGTCTGTTTGTCCAATGCCGTGGTAGTGTAAACGACGCGTGGCTGAATAATATTGTTTTTATATTCAAGGCGGCGCCCGCTTTTCAATTCGTATTTATCATAACGATTGTAATGGTCGGCATGAATAGAAGCAACCAGAGCCGATTTATCGGAAATCGTATAGTCTATTGTGCCCCCATAAGTATAGTCTGCTGATTTTTCGAATATGTTATCTGCTTGAAAATCATACTTGTTTAGCATATAATAGCTTCCCTTTAACTGGACCTTCAGTCGTTTACTGAAACGATAATCCATTTTATGGGTTACTTGCACGTCTTCGTATCCCGATATGCTGGTGGGAGTTGTGTTGAGTTCTTCGGTAATTGTGGTGTTATAGGCCGGGAAGAATTTTACCAACGGCTTTTTGTCATATAATTGATATCCGTCGAAACTTTTATAAAGTATATCGGTGTTCATCGTGAATTTTCCTAAGTTTAATCCAAGGGATAAATTGGTGTTCAGATTGGGTTTATCTAAATGGGTCCGGTACTTGTATTGTGAATGGTCCTTGGGGGTATCTTTATAATTTTGCTGGTTTCTTCCCGCATAACGTATCCCTGCGGAGGCTTCAAACTTCTTTTTGGCTTTACGGGTAATGATATTGATGACTCCACCCATAGCTTGTGAGCCGTAAAGGGCAGAAGAGGCCCCTTTGACTATTTCGATATGGTCGATGTTATAAAGATTGATTCGTGAATAGTCAATGTTGCCACCGTTTTCTCCTGCTATGCGTTCACCGTCTATCAGGAAAAGGATATGTTTGGAGCCCAAGCCCTGTATGTCGATACTGGTTCCATAACCGACTTCCTGAAAATTGAGTCCGGGTACTTCCTGGGTCAAGAGATCCTGGATGTTACCGGTTCCCCTTTCTTCTATTTGTTTTGCGGTGATTACCTGAGTGATAACCGGTGTATTTTTTATTTTTTTTTCAGTTCGGGTGGCTGTAACCACAATTTGTTCAAGGTTGAAAGGATCATCATTCATATAAGAAACTGTGTCCTTTTCTTGCCGTACATTCTGTGCTGCTAAAGGGAGTGCACCTATAAAAGTTAGTAGTAATGCAAATTTTGTTCTTATCATAATCTTTGTTTTTGGAGCAGCAAAGATATAGGGTACTTAAAGAGTGTGAAATACCTAAAAATAGGTAAAAGACGGATGCAGATTAATACTAATTCCATCGAAATAATTAGTTCAGCTTCCGGATGGCTTTTCTCACCTCGCATATCGGAGGGATTCTGCCACTTCTCTTAAAGAATTTGCAGGAGATGGTGTAAGGAGTGGAATAAAAATCGTATTTTTGCAACCAACTTTTTTAAAATAACCGGTTATGAATACCATTCAGATAAAAGATAAACTATTCACTGTTTCTATCAAGGAACAAGAGATTCAAAAAGAAGTGATTCGCGTGGCGAATGAAATTAATCGTGACCTGGCAGGTAAGAACCCTTTGTTCCTCAGTGTGTTGAATGGTTCGTTCATGTTTACTGCCGATTTGCTGAAACATATAACGATTCCCTGCGAAATTTCATTTGTAAAGTTAGCCTCTTATCAGGGAGTATCGTCTACCGGTACTATTAAAGAAGTGATCGGTATCAATGAAGATATAGCGGGACGTACTGTTGTTATCGTAGAAGATATTGTAGATACGGGACTGACTATGCAGCGTTTGCTGGAAACACTGGGAACGCGCGGGCCACAGGAAATCCACATTGCTTCGTTGCTGGTAAAGCCGGATAAGCTTAAGGTGGATCTGAATATTGAATATGTCGCAATGAATATTCCCAATGATTTCATTGTAGGATACGGACTCGATTACGACGGTTTCGGGCGTAATTATCCGGATATTTATACAGTTATAGACTAACATAAAATAAATAATAGGTATACCAGTAATGGTAAAATGTAGAATTATAAATTAACAAGATGCTGAACATTGTAATTTTCGGTGCTCCCGGTTCAGGAAAGGGAACACAAAGCGAACGTATTGTAGAGAAATACGGAATTAACCACATTTCAACAGGAGATGTATTGCGTGCAGAAATTAAAAACGGCACAGAGCTGGGTAAAACAGCTAAAGGCTACATTGATCAGGGACAGTTGATTCCGGATGAATTGATGGTAGACATTCTGGCAAGCGTATTCGATAGCTTTAAGGATAGTAAAGGGGTTATTTTTGATGGTTTCCCAAGAACTATTCCGCAAGCTGAGGCGTTGAAAGTGATGTTGAAAGAACGTGGACAGGATATCTCTGTGATGCTGGATCTGGATGTTCCGGAAGAAGAGTTGATGACTCGTCTGATTAAGCGTGGTCAGGAATCAGGTCGGGCTGATGATAATGAAGAGACTATCAAAAAGCGTCTGGTTGTATATAATACACAGACTTCACCGTTGAAAGAGTATTATAAGGGCGAAGGCAAATACCAGCATATCAATGGTCTTGGCACCATGGAAGGTATCTTTGAAGATATTTGTAAAGCGGTAGATACATTATAATTATATATGTGCCGATGTGCTCATTAAGAAAATAGCATGGATTATGGGTATGTCGGCACATGATCACATTGAAAATTTATTGATTATGGCTGAATCGAATTTTGTTGATTACGTAAAGATATACTGCCGCTCGGGTAAGGGTGGAAGAGGCTCTACGCACATGAGGCGAGAAAAATATACTCCTAACGGTGGTCCCGATGGAGGAGATGGTGGTAGAGGAGGCCATGTTATCCTGCGTGGTAACCGGAACTACTGGACATTGCTTCACCTGAGGTATGACCGTCATGCTATGGCCGGTCATGGAGAATCGGGGAGCAAGAATCGCAGTTTTGGTAAAGACGGCGCAGATAAGATTATTGAAGTCCCCTGTGGTACGGTAGTTTACAATGCCGAAACGGGAGAATATGTATGTGATGTTACGGAACATGGACAGGAAGTCATTCTCCTGAAGGGTGGCCGAGGCGGATTGGGAAACTGGCATTTCAAGACAGCTACCCGTCAGGCTCCCCGTTTTGCCCAGCCGGGTGAACCGATGCAAGAAATGACAGTGATCCTTGAATTGAAGCTGTTGGCAGATGTAGGTCTGGTTGGTTTTCCGAATGCCGGAAAGTCTACGTTATTGTCGGCTATTTCTGCGGCAAAACCCAAAATAGCTGATTATCCGTTTACTACTTTGGAGCCTAATCTGGGTATTGTGTCTTACCGTGACGGACAGTCGTTCGTGATGGCAGATATTCCGGGAATTATTGAGGGAGCCAGTGAGGGTAAAGGGCTTGGATTACGATTCTTACGTCACATTGAACGCAACTCTTTATTACTGTTTATGATACCGGCAGATAGTGACGATATCCGTAAAGATTATGAAGTGCTGCTAAACGAGCTGAAAACGTTTAATCCGGAAATGCTGGATAAGCAACGGGTACTCGCAGTCACCAAAAGTGATATGCTCGATCAGGAGTTGATGGATGAAATAGAGCCGACATTGCCTGAGGGAATCCCTCATGTGTTCATTTCGTCCGTATCCGGTCTGGGTATTTCAGTATTGAAGGATATTCTGTGGACGGAACTGAATAAAGAGAGCAATAAAATAGAGGCTATTGTGCATCGTCCGAAGGATGTCAGCAGACTGCAACAGGAACTCAAAGACATGGGAGAGGATGAAGAACTCGACTATGAGTATGAGGACGATAGTGATGAAGATGATCTGGATTACGAATACGAAGAAGAAGATTGGGAAGATAAATGATTTCACTCACCGACGATAAGAAAATGTTGGGGTATGGGCTGTTGGGCGCATACCCCAACATTTCTCATTTTGTGACGACCCGACATGGAGGTTATAGTGAGGGAGCGTATGCTTCTTTTAATTGTTCTCCTTACTCGGGGGATGAATTTGAAAAAGCAAAAAAGAATCAGCTTTTATTGTTTCAATCGTTACCGCAAGTACCGAAACATCTGATCCTCCCTTTCCAGACGCATGGAACAAAAGTGCTTCTGATTAATAAGGATTTTCTGGAGACTTCTATAGAATGTCAACAGGAAATGCTGAGCGGGATAGATGCATTGATTACCAATGAACCGGGGTGTTGTATCGGTATTTCAACGGCAGATTGTATTCCGGTACTGCTATATGATAAAGTACATGGGGGTGTAGCAGCAGTACATGCCGGATGGCGGGGAACTGTGGGGTATATCGTGGGACACACGCTTGAGAAAATGCGGGCGGCATTTGGTACAGAGGGACGGGATGTGATTGCATGTATCGGCCCGGGTATTTCTATTCAATCATTCGAAGTAGGGGACGAAGTTTATGAAGCTTTTCGTTTGAATGGTTTTGATATGTCGCGTATCTCTTTCCGACATTCGGTTACCCATAAGTACCATATTGACTTATGGGAGGCAAACCGGCAGCAACTATTAGACTTTGGTGTGCCGGGAGTTCAGATTGAAGTAGCGGATATCTGTACTTACATCCATTATGAAGATTTCTTTTCAGCGAGAAGATTAGGCATAAAGTCCGGACGTATTCTATCGGGTATTATGATAAACTGCTGATGGACAAAATTTTGATTTATTATGTATACCATTACTATATCGAAAGAGTTAAAAGAAGCATCTCCTGTTTTTGCAGGAGCTGCTGTATATGCTGAAGTGAAAAACACTTCTTATTGTGAAGGACTTTGGAAGGAGATTCAATCTTTTACAGAAAAGCTCACTACAACAACCCAGTTGGAAGATATTAAAAAACAACCAGTGATAGCTGCCACACGTGAGGCTTACAAACGGTGTGGAAAAGACCCCGGAAGATATCGCCCATCGGCCGAAGCATTACGTCGCAGGCTGATGCGGGGAATTGCCTTGTATCAGATTGATACTCTGGTCGATTTGATCAATCTGGTTTCTCTTCGGACCGGGCATTCGATAGGTGGTTTTGATGCGGATAAGATAGCGGGCACCAATCTGGAGCTGGGGATAGGCAAAAAAGAAGAGCCTTTCGAAGGTATTGGCCGTGGAGTACTGAACATAGAGGGACTTCCGGTATACCGCGATGCCGTGGGAGGAATAGGAACACCTACCAGTGATAACGAGCGGACAAAGATGGATCTGGAAACGACTCATATATTAGCCATCGTTAATGGTTATAATGGGAAGGAAGGATTGCAGGAGGCTGCCGGGATGATACAGACTTTATTGCGAAGATATGCAGGATCGGACGGAGGAACGATCACCTATTTTGAATAACAAGCGTCCATGAAGAACATACACACTTTTTTGATTTTATCTCTGTTTTCGTTGTGTACGAGTGCACAACGCAGTGCACAAACCAAATTCTCGGATATGGAGGTTAATCATGTCCGGGTGGCTACACCGGGACTTTTTGCTAAAGAGAATTGCATCATGCTCGATCTGAATTCCCTGTCTCGGAATTACTCTTTTCCTTTGCCGGGAGGTAAAGTCATTTCCGGTTATGGAACCCGTGGCGGACATAGTGGGGATGATATAAAAACTTGTGCCCGTGATACGATTCGCGCTGCTTTTGACGGAGTGGTACGTATGGCAAAACCTTATGGTGCATACGGCAATGTAATTGTGATTCGCCATCCCAATGGGTTGGAAACGGTGTACAGTCATAATGTGAAGAATCTGGTAAAAAGCGGAGATGCTGTGAAAGCGGGAAAAGCTATTGCCCTGACCGGACGTACCGGGCGGGCTACTACGGAACATTTGCATTTCGAAACGCGGATTAACGGGCAACATTTTAATCCCGGTCTTATTTTTGATATGGATAAACGCACTTTGCGCAAGGATTATCTGCAATGTACGAAGAAGGGGAAAGGGATTATTGTGAAAGCTTTGAAAAGCGAAAAAGTTCCCCCTAAGTATAAAACTCTTTCGCCTTTCCTTTATGAACTGCCCGGTATTAAAAAACCGGAATGGAATATACCAGGCCTAGCGAAATCCGCTGTGTATTCGGGTCTATAGCTTCTAAACGGCGGGCAGCTTTCAGGAGTTCGTTCCGTTTGTACTGATAATGGAGGAAGATCAATAGTTCGCTGTTTCGCATCGGATAGTATTCTAGGCAGGCTTGCCCGCACCAGGTACGACGATAGGTGCCTTTCTCAAAGATTCCGTTTGTTTTATAAATCTTACCGGTTTCGTAGATACCTTTCAAGTATACATTCCAATTGGGATGGAGACGGTAGTCCACATTGGCAATGGTAGTGAAGTATTCGGTATATTGGGCCGTTTGTGGATTCTCCAGGTCAGTGTGGGGTAAGGCACTGATAATGCCTTTGTTGTCGATCCCCTGTCGGGAGTACATCAAATCTACATAAGCGATCCATGGCCCTTTTTCATAGACGTTTCCGGCAGTGAGATACAGGATGTTTCTTCCTTTGGCCTGCTGTCCCCATGAAGCGGCATATCTTAACTGGATGGCTTTATCCAGATAGTAACTGTTCCAGTTGATAGTTGAGATCAGGGGAACTTTAGTAGCTTCTACATTTGCCGGTAGCCCGTGGAGATAGGTATCTTCATCCCCACCATTACGGTTGTTTACTATCTGGAAGTTCAATTCCTGAGTAGGGGTTACATTCCAGGTGGCAGATACACCTGCCAGAAAGCAGTTGACATAATTATTAAACTCACTGAACTCACGCACTTTAATCGGGTTGACATAGTATTCATAGCCACCCAGCATGAGGAACTGTTTTCCGGCGGTGATGGAAAAGCGTTCGGAGAGGTGATAGGTCAGATAAGCATACTCTACAGAAGAAGACAGGTTGTCCAGTACAAAGGGATTGCTGTATTTATTAAAAGATTGACGGAAATGGTAAGAGAACTTTTGGTTGATATTTCCTACAATTTCTAATTTGAACCGATTAAGTTTGAAAGCGACCTCCTCTAATTCATTCTCGGTAAAAGAAGCAGCACATGAGGTGTAGAGTTGCAGGTTCATGTGAGCGGAGAATCCTTTGTTTTCTTTTCCGGTGATGCGTTGGACTACAGAAGAAATAGAGTCGTTTGGGGAAATAATGGGTTGCTGTTGGGCCGTAACAGTACCCATGGTAAACAAGGTTACCAAAAGGAAGACGTGTCTTTTCATATTTGTGAAATCTCTTTGGGTTAATAAAAGTGATGCAAAAATAATAAAAAACGTCTTCCTTTTCGTCTTTTCAAGGTAAAACTGTCTGTTTCTCCTTAAAGTTCCTGTTCTGTTAGTCTACAAATTTCAGGCAAACAGGTTTGTCTACTTTTATATCTTTCTTGATATCGGTCAATAGTCCGGTAGTCTGGTTCCTTTCAAATATCTGAATGGTATTGGTGTCGCGGCACGCTACCAGCAAATATTTGCCGTTGGGGGTAATGATGAAGTTACGCGGATGGATTCCCGTTAACTGATAACCTACCTTGGTCAGGGTACCATTGGTCTTGTCGACTTTGAAGATGGCAATTCCGTCTGCTTTCAGGCGGTTGCTGGCATAGAGATATTTTCCGTCCGGACTGATGTGGATATCGCCACTGCCTTGCGCATTTACAGTATCGGCTGCAATGGTTTGAATTTCATCCAGCATTCCGTCGGTATACCGGAAAGCTATTACCGTCCCTCCTATTTCGTTAATAAGGTAAGCAAACTTGCTGTCCGGACTGAATATCAGATGTCGGGGACCAGAACCCGGAGCAACCTTAAAAGCTTCCGGATTACCCTTTGTCAGGAGTTTCTCTTTGTTATCGGCATTGGCATTCGGATTGAGATTGAATTTATGTATCTGATCGGTACCTAAGTCATCGGCGAGTAAATATTTGCCATCCGGAGTGATACGTACGCAGTGCAGATGAGGCATTGTCTGTCGTTCTTTATCCGGTCCGGAACCTTTAAATTCGATTACATCGGAGGCGGTTAGCAGAGAACCGTCTTTTCCGATGGGAAAGACAGTGATACTCCCTCCGCTATAGTTGGCAGTGATAACATTCTTTCCGTTGGTGATCAGGTAACACGGATCGGCCCCCATTGTTTTCTGAGTATTCAATAAGCGAAGCGTTCCTTTGGTTTTATCGAAAGCAAAGGCGCTCACAGATGCCTGGTCTTTGCTGAATTCATTGACGGAATAAACGAATTTTCCGTCGTCCGACGGAACGAGGTATGATGGGTTAGCAACTTCTGTATCACTGAGTGGTACCGATTCTCCGGTTTCTTCGTTGAATCGGAAAGTGTAAATGCCTTTACTGTCGCCGGAAGTATATGTTCCTACCAGCATAGTCAGTTCGTTGTCAGTTGTTGTTGGATCTGCCGGCTGTGCGGTTGTCTTCTTTGGAGAACAACTGGCTACAAGCATGCCGACTGCACAGATACTAATGATTTTTTCGACCATAATAAATAGATGTTATTTTGAGGGTTTGTTGGTTACCTTCGTTATATTCTGAAAACACAAAGTTAGTATAATCTCCTGTGTTTCTTTCCGGAATGAATAAAATATCTAAAATCCATCCTCTTTTTCTTTCTTTATGATGAATATTCCCTATCTTTGCAGCCACATAAGTGGTTACCACTTCCTCATCTCAAAAGGGGTTGACTGGTTTTGACAGCGGGCAGAAATGGTGGGTAAGCATGCAGTGCGTCGGTGATTTGCACTTTAATCTCAGTTATCAAAATTTTATCTGGCGAAACTAATTACGCTCTTGCTGCTTAATCGAATCATAGTAGATTAGCTTAATCCAGGCACCAGGTGCCAGGACGAGACATCACTCGGAAGCTGTTGCTCCGAAGCATTCCGGTTCAGTGGTGCAGTTACATCGGGGATAGTCAGAAGTGGCCTCGCGCTTCGGATGAAAATTTAGAGGATAAGGCAGGAATTGATGGCTTTGGTTCTGCTCCTGCACGAAAAACTTAGGCAAAGATAAGCATGTAGAAAGCTTATGATTTCCTCGTTTGGACGAGGGTTCGAATCCCTCCAGCTCCACTTTATGACAGAAACGTCCCTCTGAACCGGTAAGTTCAGGGGGATTTTTTGTTAAGAATATCCGGATTGTCCGGGTTATTTGTTACGTTTTCAACGTAAGTCGTTGATAGGTAGCTGCCTATCGGCATTTAAACTGCTGTTATTTGTCCGGGTACTTTATTTTGTCTTTTAAAATAAACACTCTACATTTGACTTCTGAGCAATTCGTCATAGAGAGTCGACAAGTGAGAAACGGTCTAATCCCAAGTATGGTTAAAGAAATTATTGTCTGCTCATATTTATTGTTTATTCATATTCCGGTAAATGCCCTTGCCAATCTATCTTTTTCTTAATAAAAACCGTATTGGGGAAACAAACTGAATATTGTCTCGTTATAATGTAGATCAGATTGATTTTTCATGTGAGTCGCCTTTCTTGATGTCCTGTTGCTCACCGATAAACGATGTGAACATCTCATTACTATTGTTTTGTTAGTATCCTCTACGACAACAGGGAGGGATTTAAGGCGTTCAGGAGCGCCACAAATCCGGTCACCTACTCACGTGATGTGCAGAAGGTAGTGTTTTTCTTTCCCCCATGACTACCTTACTATAGGGTTCCCACTTTTAATAAAACTACTCCATTTTAATTATAACAAACAAAAAGAATGAAATATATTTTATACTTCATGATGATGATATATGGTTCGTTATGCCATGCCATCGTTTGCAAACACATTGTAGAAATAAGTGAAACGAATACTCGTAAAGTGCATCAGATACGGAGAGATGCCTTGGGATATATGTGGTTTATGAGCCATACCGGAATAAGCCGGTTTGATGGAACGAAGCTGAAACACTATAAGTTGTCTGCCGAAGGACAGACTGTGGATTATTATATGGGCTGTTGCCGGCTGCTTACGGACAATGAGAATGGGTTATGGGCGGTTACCCGAAACGGAGATTTATGGACGTATAATCCGTCATTGGATAAGTTTGAGTGCAGAAACCATCTGCCGAACCAGGATAAAGCGTCAGTGCGCTTTCTCAGTGCAGATAGTCAGGGGCATATCTGGTTTTCCGCCGGAAACCGGTTGATTGTTTATCGGGGAATCACTAATACTTTCTATCGGGTGAATCACAATCTGAAACAGATTTCCGGTATGGTAGAAGTAGCTCCGGGAGAGTATTTTGTGGGTTCGGATGAAGGTCTGTTTGAGATAACCATGAAGGGGTATTCCATAGAAAAACAATCCGGCGAACTGTCCGGGAAGAGATGTCGCCGGATACATGAAATGCTTTTTCATCCGTATAGCGGCAGACTGATTATCGCAGACTATTCGGAAGGGTTAATGGTGTGGGACACGAAGTCGGAGCGGATGATTTATACATGGGACAGGCCTGTGAACAGCCGGATTAGCAGTTTGCGAACATTGGACGACCGGAATGTCTTAGTAGCAACGGACGGTGAGGGATTATATCGCATGGACATTATTAACCCGGAAATCAGGTCTTTTGTACATACCGATTTTGAGAATGGCAATTCAATTCGTACGAACCGGATTGCCGATTTGTTTGTGGATGATCAGAAACATATCTGGGTGGCGGATTATCCGGAAGGCGTATCAATGATTGATATGGATTCTCCGGATGATTATAAGTGGTATAGGTTTCAGGCAGGAAATACGCATTCATTGGCGAACAACCGGATAAATGCGGTATTACATGATTCGGACGGGGATGTCTGGTTTGCGACGGATCGTGGTATCAGTTGTTTTCACCCGTCGACAGGTAGATGGGAACGGATTGTTACAGATCTTCCTTGCCAGATGTATACTGCACTTAGCGAAACAGGTCCTGGAGAGATATGTGCCGGAAACTATGTACACGGCTTGTACATCATCCGTAAGAAGAATAATAATCAGGTTGTTCCGCATGCCCGCATTTCCGGGGTCAATGCACTTTGCCGTAAGGATAAAGATCGGTTGTGGATTGGGACGGATGAAGGTTTGTTTCTCTATTGTCCCAATGATAATGGTGTTGTGGAAGTGAAATCCTTGTCTGGTCTGCACATTCATGCCTTGTATCAGTCCGATAGCAATTGCCTGTATATTGGAACCGAAGGAAACGGTTTGCTGGTCTACCGTCCGGAGCAATCCCGGCTGGATACTGTGAAAAATTCAGGAGTTACTAATGTGTACGCTGTTTGGGAGGATGACAAGAAGCGGCTGATAGGAAGCAGTGATCAGTTTGCCTTTTCATTTGATCCTGTACAGCATTCGTTTCGGCGGTTTCCCAATAAAGGACTCCGGATTACGTCGGGAGCTTTTATTGGAGACGGCAGGCAGATACTGGGTACATACCAGGGAGCAATTGATTATGACAAACAAGAGCCTCGTTCGTTACACAAGACCTGCCTGGGATTTTATCTGGACGGGCTTCGGGTTCTGGATAAGGATATGACCGTAGAAACAGAAAATACTCCGTTAGAAAAAGCACTGAATTATACAGCTACCTTACAGTTGGATCATGATGAAAACACTTTTTCGTTTACGGCTACTGCCGTCCGCTACGATGAAATACAGGATATAGCTTACAGCTGGAAACTGGATAATACGGACTGGAGTAATCCGTCGCCGGAGAATAGAATTCGTTTTTCGAACCTTGCTCCGGGTGAATATGTCTTCTCCGTACGGGCAATATCCATTGGCAACGGACGTCCGTTTGCACAGAGGAATATGAATATCGTGATTCGTAAACCGCTCTGGAAGACAAATGGCGCTTTTCTTTGTTATGGAGTTTTGGCTATTACGCTGGGGTCTTTAGCTGTTCGTTCGTGGTTCATCTGGCAAGACAGGAATCTTTCAAGAGAAAAGATACAATTGTTTATGAATACTACCCGTAACCTCTGCATGCCGCTTACGTTGATAAAGGTTCCGTTGGAGTATCTTTATGAAAAATCGTCTTCCGAACTTGTCAATAACGTATTGCAACAGATTAAGGGTGTAAACAATCTGCTGGCCGACCTGGAAAGCATCAGCCGTATTTCGGCTTCTTCCGGGTGCCTGTCTCTTGCCGATCATGAGTTATCCATGTTTCTCAAAGAGACGGTGAACCGGTTCAGTGATTACGCAAACGAAAAATGTATTACGTTTCGTTGGGTGGACGAGCCGGCTTTTGTTACTGTGTGTCTGGATAGGGAGAAGATGGCTGCAATCCTCCGGAACCTTTTGATGGCTTTTACCGACAGTATAGACAGGGGCGGGGAAATACTTCTGAGTACATCGTGCAATACTCAAAACTGGGAGTTGAGGCTGGAGTCTGAAGATAACGGACTTCTTAAAAAAAAATTCTAAATTATAAGGGACTGGTTTCGGGAGGCTCTGCCGAGACCATGAGTTGGTTATTTATACGCAAATTAATCTGTTTGCATAAAGGCAAAATCAAATTTACTTATAAAGAAGAGCATAAACTGGTTCTTATCTTAGTCTTTCCTGTTGCCATCCGGCAATCGGAGAAATCTTCCGACCTTTCCGATCTGCTTTCCGTACCTGAATTTCCGACGAAGGACAGCGAACTGTTACCGGCTAACGAAACGTTGCCGGCAATGGAAACTCCATTCCCGAAACATCGGGAGAAGAGACGCAACGGACGTTCTTTGGTATTGGTCGAAACCCATAAAGAATTACGTAATTATCTTGTGCGAATCCTGATGCCGGATTACGAAGTTGTGTCGGTTTGCGATGCGGAAACGGCCTTTACGACTATATGTGAACGGCATCCCGATGCTGTTCTGGCCTCTTCAGCCCTTGTCGGAATTTCGGGGGAAGAACTTGCTGTCCGGATTAAATCGGATGACAGGGTAGCACATGTACCTGTGATATTGCTCGTGAAACCGGGCGAAGACAGCAAGGAGACCCAACGGAACGCCGATCTTTATGTGACAATGCCTTTTGCCATTTCGTTCTTAAAAGCAGAGATTGAAAGTCTGATTACTAACCGGGAGATTATCCGCAAGAGGTATATCCGTTTGACATTAGGGGTTGATGCTCCGGATGATGTCGAAGCCGATGTGCCGTTGTCGGATAGTGATCAGGAATTTATCAGTCTGGTGAGAAGCCTGATTGAAGAGAGACTCACCGATTCCAGGTTTACGATTGACGAACTGAGTGATTGTGTGAATATGAGCCGTTCGAGCTTTTACAATAGGATTAAGGAGATAACCGGCCATGCACCCGCAGACTATGTTCGTAGTGTACGCCTTAACAAGGCGCTGATCTTGCTGATGAGTAGGAAATATACTGTAGCCGAGGTTGCCGACATGACGGGATTCAGTGATCCGAAATATTTCAGGATCGTGTTTAAGAAACGTTTCGGAGATTCACCGACAAAGTATATAAACAATTTGTAAGTCAACGGGAGGCCGGCCGGGGGAGTGCCTTGCCGGTCTTCATTTTATTAACTAATCCTGTCAGTGGGATTGAAAGAATAACTCTTATCTTTGCTTCTCAAAATGTGAACTGCGATGTAGAATTATTGCAGAAATGGGCGAACGTAAGATTATACATATTGATATGGATGCTTTCTATGCTTCCGTGGAGCAGAGAGACCATCCGGAATTGCGTGGTAAACCGCTTGCTGTCGGGCATGCCGAGGAGCGGGGAGTAGTGGCGGCGGCAAGCTATGAAGCGCGTCGGTACGGAGTGCGTTCGGCTATGTCGTCACAGAAGGCAAAGCGCTTATGTCCGCAACTGATTTTCGTTCCCGGACGGATGGACGTATATAAATCGGTTTCCCGCCGGGTACACGAGATCTTTCATGAATACACCGATTTGATTGAACCCCTTTCGTTGGACGAGGCATTCCTGGATGTGACAGAGAATAAACAGGGAATTTTACTGGCGGTAGATATAGCCAGGGCTATCAAGCAGCGCATCCGTGAAGAGTTGAACCTGGTAGCATCGGCGGGTGTATCTTATAATAAATTCCTGGCAAAGATTGCTTCGGATTTTCGCAAGCCCGACGGACTCTGTACCATCCATCCCGATCAGGCGCTCGATTTCATTGCCCGTCTGCCCATCGAGTCATTTTGGGGAGTAGGACCGGTGACTGCCCGGAAGATGCATTTGCTGGGTATTCACAATGGCCTTCAGCTACGTGGCTGTTCGTCAGAAATGTTGGTACGGCAGTTTGGTAAAGTAGGACTGCTCTATTATGATTTTGCACGAGGAATCGATCTCCGTCCCGTAGAAGCGGTATGGATACGTAAATCAATCGGTTGCGAACATACGTTGGAGAAAGATATTCATGTGAAATCGGCTGTGATTATAGAACTTTATCACGTAGCTACGGAACTTGTGGAACGGTTGCAACGGAAGGACTTCCGGGGAAAGACGCTGATGCTGAAAATCAAATTTCATGACTTTAGCCAGATCACACGGAGCATGACGCAGGCTCAGGAACTGACGAGCCTTGAAAGAATTCTGCCTCTTGCCAAACAGTTGCTGAAAGAGGTGGAGTATGAGCAACATCCCATTCGGTTGATAGGGCTTTCGGTGTCGAATCCGAGAGAGGAGACAGATGAGCATCGGGGAGTGTGGGAACAATTGAGTTTTGAGTTCAGTGACTGGGGAAAATAGTTAAAGATCGGGATGCGGGGATGAAATAGTCGGGTGATTGTATCTGTTTAGTATTATTTTTCTTATCTTTGGGAGTGATACGGCATTGAGAACTAATAAATTATAAAAGATCATGAACCTGAGCAGATGTCCAATTCTCTTGTTGCTACTATTTGCGTTGTTCTGTAGTTGCCACGATGAAGACAGGGAGGATATACCTCCGACCGACGAACGAACCGCGAACTTCATTGTGAAATATAACGACGGATCCGGAATACATCCGGATTATAATGCTAAAGTATATATTTATTATGGAATATATTTGATGGATATTGCAGGTTTCCGCTATCTTCCGGATGGAGTTCTGGAATATGGCGGACAGGAAATAGTTCCTGATATAGAATTGTCTGCTGATGGGAAAGAAGATGTATCACTGTTATTAAATAACACGGAGAAGGTAACGGTCGTGGTTGAGAGTTCCTTTTATGAAGGGAAAATAGGAATAACAAGTTACTCTCCGGGGGATATGCCCATAAAGGGTACATTTATATTTTGGGGATAGTATGGTGGCTCGGGACAGCCGCCTGAATGTCTGTCCTCGTTTTATGATATATAAGAAAGGGGAGAAGCCGAAACTTCTCCCCTTCTGTATAGAGGCTCTGTTTGCTATGAACAGAGCCTTTGTTTGGTACGGATAGAGCCTCTGTTCAGCTTCTGCAGAGTCTCTATTTCCGGCAAGTGCTTACTTCATTCGTTTTCGGAGCAACCGGCTTCCAGTGCTTTTCCCGGTTGCATCCGGGGGAATTGCCGGTTTCTCCGGAAAAGCCCTTAAAGCTGCCGGAATCTGTTTGCTACAATCCGTGTATCACTTTCATCAGTTGTTCGCCCAGTCCGATGGTATAGCCTTGTGAAACAAAAACTACCCGGTTGAACGTATCACCGATAATAAACATCGGCAAGATGGTGCTGTTAGGCAATTTCATTGATTCGGCAATTTGTTTCTGGATGGCTCCGTTTACATCGATACCATAGATAATGGTCGAGGGCAGTCCAGGGAATTCTGTTGGGCGGAACTTCTTATATTGTTCTTCATTAGGGAAAAGCAGTACCATTTTGCGGCCCCATTTTTCGAATTCGCTGCTTAGGGCCGCAATATCCCGGAGAGCATGGTTTGTCGGTTCTTGTCCGGCTCCCAACACGGCAACTACAAAATATCCCCGTCCGCAAGTCTGAAGAATGCTTTGCGGTTCGGTGGTTCCTATCGGCAGGTAGGTGGATTCGGAGTTGAAATTACCGATCACCTGCACCTGATCCTTACTTTCGCGCATCACCAGATCGACAGTTGTTGTCTTTCCCTCTTCGATGGTGAAGAAAGTGATGTTGGCCAACACTGCTCCACTTGCCATACGGGTTCCGGTTACCATCATATAGTATCCGGTATCCATGCGGGCGCCATTTTTCAGCAAGTTCGACCAGGTAGCTCCGCCGCCCATATCTACGTCCCCTTCATCGTAGTTCAGCAATTGGAAAGTCCCGTTGCGGAATTTCGAGAGAGTGAAGTGTGAATAGTATTTCGGATCGCTCAACGAAGGGATAGGCTGGTAGCGGGCTACGAGCGTTCCGGTCGGTGCCTGTGTCTGCTGTGCTGCTTCAAAATCCACGTCGTAGACTTTACCGTTCTTTAGATCGTTGTCATTGAAACTCCGGTATTGAATTTTTCCGGTCACTTCGTCTATCCAGGCGGGGATACCCAGACTACGTGCCATGGATACAAAGAAAATGTTACGGGACTTTTCGTCTGCTACCCGGGCTTTCCATACTCCCATTGGAGACATCGGAATACGTTGTGAGTTCAGTTCATTGTTGATAGTGATCTCTTTTCTGCACCATTCTACCAAAGCCTGTGGATTCTTTCGGAAAGCTTCCGCTTCAGTTGCCGGGATCTCTTTCTGGAAGAATGCTTTGTAGGGAGTGATCATTTCGTTGGCCACACGAGGGTTCAGTACGTTGCTGTAGAAGTCCTCGGAACCGGGCAGACCGGAGTTGTTCAGATGATCGTTCAGTACTTCCGGACTAACGTCTCTCAGGTCCTTGGCTGAGATTACTTTCAGCAAGCTGATGGCCTGACTGGCTTTATCGGCTTTTACGACAGCAGAAAGGAAATCTGTCAGAGTCTGATGGTTACCTCTGGAAGCTATCAGTAGGCGTACTGTTTCGGTTTCATCCAGCTTGTTCTCTTTGGTAAAAGTCCGGGCTTGCTCTTCGGTAATGAAAGTGGCTACGTAAGCATTGCGGATGGAATCTTCCTGTGCCATGCGGCGATCGTTTTCAGTACGTTGCTCCGGAGTCACTTCGGGCAGGTTGGCACCTTCGGCCGGAGGAACAATATCCAGTGGGAGTGAATAGGTTTCACCGGCGTTTTTGTCCAGTGCGATCTTCAGTTCGTTATCTTTGCCGAATGACAATTTGGAATAACCGAACCGTCCGTCTTTAGAGGCCCATACCAGCATATCGCCCTTGCCGGCAGTCAGCGATGCGCGTCCTGCCTTATCCGTATGTTTAGTGGCTACGGTGTAGAATTCAGCATAATTATACACCTTGAACTCTACAGTGGCATCGGATACCGGCTGCCCTTCGGCATCTGTCACCAATACCGAGCCTTTGGCTGTCGGAGCATAGTTGTCGATTACATTGATTTCCGTATAGTTCGGAGTTTCGTACATGATTTCCTCTTGTCCGGCATAGCGTCCGAATACTTTGGTATGCATCAGCATGCCACGGCTGGCAGGAGCATTAAACCAGCCCAGGTTCAGTACCGGTTCCGGTTCGCAGGCGCCGAAGAAATACCATTTACCATCTACCCAGGCTTCTACCCAGGCATGGTTATCGTCGGTATGCGCCCAACGCGGAGTATAAACCTGCCGTGCCGGAATGCCTACCGAGCGGAGAGCGGCTACAGTGAAGGTCGATTCTTCACCACAACGGCCATAGGCGGTCTTTACCGAAGCGAGTGGGGAACTGGTACGGGCATCGCTTGGGGTGTAGACTACCTTTTCGTGGCACCAGTGGTTCACTTCAAGCACAGCGTCGTGCAGTGACAGGTTTTTCACACGATCTTTCAGTTCATTGTAAAATACCCGGCGCGAGTCGTCCAGATTTTCGTTGTTTACCCGGATAGGGAGTACGAAATGGCGGAATACGTCATCGGGGATCTCTTTTCCCCAAGGCATTTCGCGACGCGCCTGATCGGAGAGTCTGACATTCTCCAGATAGTAGTCACCTGTATAATCCGTCACGTCACCTGTGGGCATATAGGCATAGAGGAACATCAAAGCCTCCTGTTCAGGAGTGGTGAGTTTTTCATTAAACACTGCGAACAGATCTCCGTTAGGGAGCTGTTGCTTCTTCTTTTCAAAATCTTGCGTCACTTGGCTACGGTAAGTCTCATCTTTCAGGAAGTGGGACTCACTGCATGAAAAAAACGCAACCGACAACATCGGGATGATTAGAAAGCGGGTCAGGGTTTTCATACAATTTGTTGTTAAATAAGGCTTCGCTCCTTTTTCTCTCCCGGAGAGAGGGGAGGAGTGAATGCTGTTGGTTTATATATTTGATTATGATTTCTTTTTTTATTTCCTAAAATCCGTTCATTGGGAAGAGTACTGTGGGGATCAGCAATACCATTCCCAGAATGATGAATAAAAGAAGTACCTTCCAGAACCATTTTACCCATATCTCGTAGGGGATGCGGGCAATGCCCAAGGCTCCCATCAATACGGCGGAAGTAGGTGTGATCATGTTGGTAAATCCGTCACCAAACTGATAAGCCATTACTGTAGCTTGCCGCGAAAGCCCGATGACATCGGAAAAAGGTGCCATGATAGGCATGGTTAATGCAGCTTTGGCCGATCCGGACGGGATAATCAGGTTGATCAGTGTCTGTATCAGGTACATCACCCCCAAAGATACTATTTTTCCGGTTTCTCCCATCAGTGAAGCCAGAGAATGTAAGATCGGGTCGATGATATGTCCGTCTTGCAGTATTTGGATGATCCCTCCTGCCAGACCTACCACGATGGCAGCTGATAGCATATCTTTGGCTCCGTCCATGAATTGCCTGATGATGTTATCTGTTTTTTCACTGTTGGCAAATCCCGAGAGAATACCCATTGCGAGGAAGATGGCGGAGATCTCCGGCAGATACCAGCCATGTCCCATGACACCGGTAATCAGGAAAAGAATGGTGAACGCAAGCAGGGTCAGTATGAAGAACTGATTGGATTTACGTAAACCCAGCCAGCCGAAGGCGGCAAACAAAACAGACAGGACGGGCACTGCATAGCAGGTGACAGACGCTTCGCCTATTGCGAAAGTACTGGTTGGGTAAATGATGGAAAACAGGCACAAGGATATGAGTAACAGTATGTAGACGATCCATGCCGGACGAGTCGTGACACGGGATATCTCTCCGTTGCTTTCTTCTTCCCGTTTCCGCCAATAAGCATCGGCATGATACATGGGCGATTTCTCCGGATGCTTTTTAATGACGGCGGCATATCTGAGTACACAGACTATCAGGACCGTGGTCAGTATCAGCCAGCAAAGCATGCGATATTCAAATCCGGAAAATAGCGGTAAGTCGGACAAGCCTTGTGCAATGCCAATGGTAAACGGGTTCAGTACGGCACCCGAAAAACCTATGTGGGCAGCGACATATACCATGCAAAGCCCCGTGATGGAATCATATCCCATTGAAATGGCCAACGGGACGATGATAATGACAAAGGCCAGGGTTTCTTCACTCATGCCAAATACGGAGCCGAAGAGGCTGAAGAGAATAATGACTAAGGAAATCACCACATTGTTTACCCCCAATGATTTAATCAGTCTGTGCTTTTCAAGCCCCTTTGTAAAGTTCAGGAATGAAAAGATGCCGGTATCGATGGCACGGCTGCTGTTCATTATCTGAAAGGCACCTCCCATGATCAATAAGAAGGCGATGATTCCCGCTTGCCGTTCGAAGCCTTCAAGAAGAGCGCTGAACACTTGCCAGGTCTGTGGCGTCTGTTCTACCCGGTGGAAAGAGTGGTCTATAATGACTGTGCGGGAAGTGCCGTTGACGTCAATGGTCTCGCGCACATATTCACCTGCGGGAATGATCCAGGAAAGCACTGCACAGAGCAAGATGACAGAAGAAATGATGGTGTATGTGTGTGGTATCCGTTTTAGCATAGTCGTTTTTCTTGATAAAGCGCAAAGTTATGCAATATATTTGTAATATGCACTTGCCAAATCTGCCCATATAAAAAGAAAAATCAACTAATAACACACTTTTCTTATGTTTTAGAACATGTTTTCGAAAACATTTCGTATCTTTGCAGTGTTAATAAAGAAAACAAGATGTAAAACCGCTCTTCAAAACGTGGGGAGCAAAAAAAGAGGACCAAAATTATGAAAAAGAATGCAAATGAAATTATGATGTTGCAGTACCGTATCAAACGTTACCAAGCAATGGGAAATGGAACAATGTGCCAGCTGTTGAATGGCAAACTTCAAAAACTGCTTGCAAAGCAGGTTACCATGTAATTAAACACACCTATATTATATGAATAAGAAGCGGGGAATCGGATGATTCTCCGCTTTTTTTGTCATTTATCTGTCTGTACCGGGAACAATCATTATAAAATATTCGTTAATTAAACAACGAATCCTGTTTTATCTCAAATTTATTACTACGTTTGCGGTCACTATGATAAAGTACGTATTCTGCATATTGATAGGTATCTTCTTAATGTATGGAGCCGGTTGCACAGCCCCTGCAGAAGAGAACGCGGAACTTCCTGCGGGAGTTACTGCAACCTTTATATCGCAATGTGCCGGAGACCACTCTTTATTCAACGACCAGACGGCTGACTCGAAAGTGAGTGATGCCATCCTTCCCCACGGTTCTTTTTCACGGGAACTCGGTTCATCCAAAGTATTAAAACTTAAATTACAGACTGCCATCCGCTTGCTTAATACCTTTCATATCCGCCAGTCGGAGAAGGGAGATGCTTATCCGGATTTCAATCATAACTTCATTAAATATTCCAGCGGGTATTATGTATACTCGTTAGGGCATATCCTGATTTAGCTTTTCGGTTTCACACTTCCGTATTGAAGTGATTGGGTAATCCCATTTATCTGTTCCGATAAATGCCGGGGAAGTGTGTCTTGTCTCTCTCCGGTAGTCGTCATTCGTTGCATTTTATTTTTTCAATCTAAAATCATACCATGTTATGTTTAGTTTATTGTTATCCACTTTTGCCATGATGGGGCTTACCTTCGTCATTGGCTTTTTCGTTGCCGGAGTAATAAAGCTGATTGCTTCTGCGGCTGATTCATTGGCTTTCTACAGTTCACACCAGGAAGAGCTTGCCCGGTTGAAACGTATTCGGAAACTTCATCAGAAAGTAGCTATCTTGATAACCGAAAGTGCCCTTAGCGACGAGGAGTACGGGAGTGACGGGCGTGAAGACTTCAGCAGGGGCATCACCAAACATCCCGGAGACAATCGCGGGTTCTATCACGGTGTCAGTCCCGGTGAGCCGGAACGCGGACTGATGGATTATTTTTATCCGGAAGATACAAGATCCATGTTTCTTCGCAAAGAAGAACAAATGTTACAGCATGACAAAAAGAACAATAAGAAAGCATCTTCAATCAATAAAAACAAATAAATCTTGATAGTATGGAAAGTATAGACTTTGGAACCCTGTTTCAGGGATTTGGAACAATGATGGCCAGCGGATGGTTTCTGGCCAGTGCCCGTATGTTTTTAATAGCTTTGGGATTTCTGCTCATCTATCTGGGCTGGAAGGGTGTACTTGAGCCGATGGTTATGATTCCGATGGGACTGGGGATGGTAGCCATTAATTGCGGAACACTGATTATGCCCGACGGAGCATTGGGGAACCTTTTTCTGGACCCTATGTTATCGGATACGGACGCGTTGATGAATACGATGCAGATTGACTTTCTGCAACCGGTATATACATTGACGTTTAGTAACGGACTGATAGCCTGCTTTGTGTTTATGGGAATCGGTACGTTGCTTGATGTCGGATTCTTGTTGCAGAAACCGTTTGCCAGTATTTTCCTGGCCCTTTGTGCTGAGTTGGGGACTTTCCTTACAGTGCCTATCGCTTCGGGTCTGGGGTTGTCTTTAAAGGAAAGCGCTTCTGTTGCAATGGTCGGCGGAGCCGATGGACCGATGGTGCTGTTTACTTCGCTTGCCTTGGCCAAACACTTGTTTGTGCCTATTACGGTGGTGGCTTATCTGTATTTGGGATTAACATACGGGGGATATCCTTATTTGGTAAAGCTGTTGATTCCTAAACGTCTGCGTGCTATCAAGATGGTGGAGAAGAAAGCTCCTAAAAATTATGACGCGAAAGTGAAACTTGCCTTTTCTGCTATTTTGTGCGCTGTGCTGTGTTTCTTGTTTCCGGTTGCTTCTCCACTATTCTTCTCTCTCTTCTTGGGGGTAGCTGTACGCGAGTCCGGCATGAAGCATATCTATGATTTTGTAAGTGGTCCGTTGCTTTATGGTTCTACCTTTATGCTGGGATTACTATTGGGTGTGCTCTGTGACGCCCATTTGTTGCTCGATCCTAAGATTCTGAAACTTTTAGTGTTGGGTATGCTTGCTTTGTTATTGTCGGGTATCGGGGGAATCATGGGTGGTTACATCATGTATTTCATTAAGAAAGGAAACTATAATCCGGTGATCGGTATTGCTGCCGTGAGTTGTGTGCCTACTACGGCAAAGGTTGCCCAGAAGTTGGTAAGTAAAGATAATCCGAACTCTTTCATCCTGGGGGATGCACTGGGTGCAAACATTTCAGGAGTAATCACTTCGGCTATCATTACGGGTATTTACATAACGATTATACCTTATTTATAATAATGTTGTAGCTGACAGAATGATTTCATGAGTGACTGACAGAGCTTATCCATTTACAGTTTGTATATTTGTCGCTCTCAGATAGTTTGAAAGACAAGGTTATGAAAAAACTTATCCCTCGATATACCTTTTTAAAGAATAAGTACGGCAGTGAGTTGCTGGTGGATATAGTAGAACTGAAAGATATAAAGAAATATGTCGTTAAAAGTTCTGTTCATACCCTGACTTATTATGACATTACCTTTATCACCGAAGGGGAAGGAAGTTTCATTCTTGATAATCATACCTACCGGGGCGGTGTGGGAGATGTGTTCTTCTCCAAGCCGGGAGAGATACGTAGCTGGGATACAAATGCGATTGTGAATGGATATGCTCTGATATTTGAAGAAGAGTTTTTATCTTCTTTCTTTAAAGATTCTTTGTTTGTGCAGCATCTTTCCTTTTTTAATCCGGTGAAGGAATCGTTGAAAATACATTTGCCGGAACGCTCTTTTCTGCGCATGTTGCAACTTCTGCAATCTATTAAGGAGGAGATTGATCTGTTCAGACAGAATGACGTTCATGTGTTGAGAGCGCAACTTTATGAAGCGTTGATGCTGCTTAACCGTTTTTACGTGCAGACCGTATCGGATGCAGGGATAAACAAGGAAGGACGCAGTCCGTATCTTGTTCAGTTTGTACATTTGGTCGACCGTACGTTCAGTGAATATCGTACCGTGCGGTATTATGCCGGAAAACTGTGTATTACTCCTAACTATCTGAATGAAATAGTGAGTATCGCTATGCAGATAAGCGCCAAGCAATATATTCAGAATAAAGTGATGGAAGAAGCAAAGCGGATGCTTGCTTACACGGATTTGCCGGTTGCCGAAATCGCTTTCGAACTGAATTATGAAACGGTTTCTTATTTCAGCCGTTGTTTTCGCCGGTATACGGGAGAAACTCCTTTGGGCTACCGGAGGGGACATAAACCATAAAAAGTGTCATTTCTGCCTTTGTTTCTGTCACATACCCTCTTTTTTCTTTCTGTACCTTTGTGTCAGTGTAAAACTATTAAAATTTAGAACAATGAAAGATGTAGAGAAAACGATTGGGAATCTGATTGATAAGCAAAAGATCGCATTTATCGGATCTGTTGATATAGAAGGCTTCCCCAATATTAAAGCAATGTTACAGCCCCGGAAGCGTGAAGGTATCCGGATTCTTTATTTTACCACCAATACCTCTTCTATACGTACCACTCAATACCTGAAGAACCAGCATGCTTGTGTCTACTTCTGTGACTCTCGCTTTTTTAGGGGAGTTATGCTGAAAGGTAAGATGGAAGTGCTTACAGATAATTCCACCAAAGAAATGATATGGAGAGAAGGCGATACGCTCTACTATCCGCTTGGCGTTACAGATCCGGACTATTGTGTACTGAAGTTTACCGCTATCACCGGCAGGCGTTATGGAAACTTCAGTTCGGAAGATTTTGAGGTAGAGTAGCTTGTTCTCAATCTTAGAAGCTGATTGAAAACAGTGCTTCTACCTGGAATTTTCCATAGTCGATCGGCTGGATCAGCCGTACGCCTGTCGTGAGCGGATAACTCATACGTAGCACATTCCAATCGAAAATAAGATCGCCTCCGTAAGAGCTTTGTGTGCTCCAGTTGCTTTTGCGACTGGCTTGGTTGCGTGACAAGTCATAAAAAAGATTTGCACGCAGCCTGCGTATGTAAATCAGTGAACTGATGCTCAGGTCGGGCGAAAGCAGGGGTAAAGCATAATCTGCTTTGAAGGCCCATTGTTGGCGGGTTTGATATTGGAAATGATATCCGCGAGGCTTTTCCAGCAGATGTTTGGGGAGATACAGTGATTTATTGTCAAGGTCTTGATATTGGTAACCCAAGCGGAGCATCAATCCGTGATTCCTGATGATACCCGGCCAATAGGTAGTCAGCCGGGCAGCGTACAGACTACCGAAATTCTCCTTATTGAACGGGGTTTTCAAGTATTGCAGCCGAAGCTGGTAACCGTTTCGGGGAAGGATGTCGCGTTGTGCTTTTCGTCTGTAATCATAAAATAGGATTTCCGGGAGAATGTATTGGAAGTTGCGATACTTTCCACTATGATACTCCTGATACTTATTGTTTGTGAAATAGTAAGTAAAAGCAGGCTGTATGCCTCGTATGCGTTGGTTACGTGTCAGGTTGAAAGGGAGGTAAACTCGCGCTTCCGCTTCTAGTAGATTGCGCCCGGGATAATATCCTTTGGTGATATCCTGACCTTTGTCATCTTTGGTCCAGCCGATATTGAAAGCCTTATCACCATAGTCGGCAGCAAGATTTATTATAGGAAACCAGCCCTGATAGGTGAATGACAGTTTACCGTGATGGTAGCCTTCGTCATAATACCAGCCGGCCTGCATGATGGCGGTGTTCAGTGTATTTTGTGACATAATGGTTGCTCCCGGCTTGACAATTGTACTTAAATCACTTGCACTGCTGTTCATTGCTTCGGCCACATCATAATAGAAAGGTGCCCAGCTGTGTATCTTGAAAGTATGTGTACCTTTATGATAGCGTTTGGGGGTGAAATCGATGCTATCCAGACGGGTAGAGTCAAGGTTGAACTGTTCTTGAGCAGCCAATGTTTTAACGAATGGCATCGGAGCAGGACGGGCTAAATCGGCCTTTTCAAATAGTAAGCTGTCAGTCGGCAACGCAGCAATCCGGTATCCGTCTGCTTGATAATCAGCAAAAAGCAGATGGTTGCCTGACTGGGAAAATGAAGGATCGAATGCACCGAAACGAGCGGCTGTCAGCCGATAAACCTGTTTGTCGGAGAGATGAAGACAGTAGATATTATTTGTGCCGTTGGCTCCCGACTCAAAAAAGAGTTTTCCGTCTTTCCAAATAGGAGAGGTGATGTTGGCCGAGGTGGTTTTTATCAACTCCTTCCACTCTCCGGACTGCGGATTGAATTCCAACAGACTGGTTCCCGAATCGGCTACGGCTATGGAGAAAATATCAAGGCCTTCTCCGAATGTGAGTTCTTTGATAAATGCGTTGTCAGGTACGTCGAAAGAGGATAGCTCTTTTCCCTTTTCTGCATTTATCAATACAAGTTGGTTTTTGCCTTCTACAGTGGGGCGGGAGACCGCAATGGTCTGACCGGACTTGTCGATAGCCGGGGCCAGATAACGTTGGCGCGGGGTGATTGTTTTTATCTGCTTTTTATCCAAATCATAATATTTCAGAACGGAATAGTTCTCGTGCGTCCAACGGAGCCCGGGAACCAATTCACTCCAGTAAATCCGGTTGTTCCGGAAGTTGAGACGACTATTGATACTTCCGATATAACTCAGATGCTTTTCTTTACCGTTGCTGATGGCTACCAGAGAGTTAATATCTTTCAGTCCGGATTTGACGGCAATAATTACACTGTCATTGATCGATTGGGGATATCGATAAGAGGTGTAGGCTTTTGAGGTAGAAGAAAGGTAGTCGGGCACAAGTGTACAGGTATCCTGTTTTTCCCATTCTTTCCGCAAGAAATCGAATGTGTCGTGCTGAAGCCGTTTGAAACTGCTTCCTGTGTAATGCTTGAATGAGCCTTCAAATAATAAATTCCGGACATAACGGCTGGTACTTTTATCCCAGATATCAGCTCCATAACGCTGGCGGGCATATGAAGCCATATCGTAGCCCAATGCATAATAAGTTCCTGTATAATTTTTGTAAGATCCCATTAACCACTTGTCGAAAGTATAAGGCTTTCCGCCTGCTAATAATTGGGCACGATAGATCATGTTGAATTCCGGAAGACGTCCCCGTCCGCCGTTTGACATGGCAGTTTCGGTGCTTACTGCATCTCCTTCGAGAAACCACACCGGAAGAAAAAAGGAGGCGACGCCGGCTGCCTGTTCACCTATTATATAATAAAGAGGTTTGAAGATACCATGCATCACCTTTCCGGTCTGGAATACGTGGCGCGACTCGTGCAATACCAGATGTTTATCCCAGCTTTGAGTACTTAGGTCCGAAGAAGGAGTTGTAATCAGTTCCATCCGTCTCGGTGCCCAGGAAACCATTCCGTTGGATTGCATGCTGGCCGGATGGAGAATGACCGGGAAACGGGCTTTGATCGGCTTTCCGATGGTCTTGGACATATGGGGATATACATTTTCAAGAAAGAGAGCATATCGATAGGCCATTGAATCATTTCCTTGCGGGTATACCAGATCATAGTGAGGCAGTTTCGCTATGTTCCATTTAAACCGGGCGGGATCCGACCCGTAATCCATGAATTGTGCATGAAGCCGGAGCGGTGCCAGCAGGCAAAGAAGCGAAAGAAACAGGTATTTGGATTGTAACATGAGCTGATTTTAAATAGTTATCTGTCGCAAAGCTATAAAAAAATCTCAGTCTGTTCTGTTAAATTCGTTTATACATCAAGAAATTAGTCATTTCTATGCCGTTCACATCGACCGTTTGTTCTTTTTCGGTGATATATCCGTGTTTTTCAAAAAAAGACCGGGCGGTGATACTTACTTCCGAGTGAACCGATACAGCGCGACAATTGCGGGCATGCTCTTCAGCTTTTCTCAACAGACTGGAAGCGATACCCCGATGCTGATATTGGGGATGGACGAACATGCTGTGCAGATACCCTTTAGGGTTGATAGAGGTGAATCCGGCTACTTGTGATTGTCTGATATCTTCTGCTAACAGAAAACATAAGTCACTTTGAAATAATTCCTGCCAACGTTGTTGAGTTCCTCGTCCGATCCATGTTTGAATTTGTAGGTGATTATAATCAGCGGAACAAGTGTTCTGTACGCTTTGTGTAAACACTGTTTGCAACAAACCCATATCTTGGATCCTTGCTTTTCGCAGCCGGACAGGAGGAATTTGCAAGTGTAAAACTGGAAATGGCTTTCCCGTTCCGTCCAACGCGTCGCGGCCTGTCACTTCAAATCCTTGATGTAGATAGAATCCTAATGCTGCCGTGTTTTGCTCATTTACGTCTACTTTATAAATGTGTTTTTCACGGATGGCGAATTCAACCAGTTCACTGCCATAGCCTTGTTCCTGGGCCTTAGGACTGACAAACAGCATTTCGATACAATCGGTGCTCAGTCCCATGAAGGCAGCGATGGTTCCCGAATCTTCACGGATGACATAAAGTTGTACTGCGGCAAAGTATTCGTTCCGGATCAAAGGTTTATAAAACTGTATATCCGTTTCGGTCAGGAAGTGGTGGGTAGTGCGAACTGCCTCCTCCCAAACCTGAAGAAGCTCGTCATACTCGTGTATGTTGGGTTGTTCTATCATTGGTTATTTGTTAAAAGTCAGCTTTCTTTTCAATATATATTCTTTGTCCGGACATCGGATGGGTAAATTCCAGACGTTCCGCATGTAAATAAAGCCTCTCCGCTCTCTTACCGTAGAGTTCATCGCCTGCGATGGGGCAATTCAGACCTGACGGATGGGCGGAGTGAACGCGTAACTGGTGTGTACGTCCCGTTTGCGGGAAGAAAGCGATACGGGTTCGTCCGTTTTTGCGATCTATTACGCGGTATCGGGTGACAGCCTTTTTACCTGATTCTCTGTCTGCTTTTTGTCTGGGTCTGTCAAGAAGATCCGGACAAATGGGAAGATCGATGGTTCCTTCGTCTGTCGGTAAGATACCTTCCAGCAGTGCTGTATACTGCTTTTTAATGCTGTGGCTTTCAAACTGCGCCTGTAAGTGCTGATGTACTTCTTTGGTTTTGGCTACCAACAACAATCCTGAAGTTGCCATGTCCAGTCGATGTACGATCATCGGTCCCGTAGCTTCAGGATAGCGGGCTCTGAGTAGACTGTAGGCGGACAGTTCTTCCGATTTTCCAGGTACGGAGAGTAGTCCTTCCGGTTTATGGATAACCAGAAGCCATTCGTCTTCAAAAAGAATCTCTATTTCCTTTGGCGGGGCAGGGGCTGTTGCCAAAGGATCCGGTTCGACATCCAGACCTTGTAACATGTGACGTAAAATGGGCCCGCATTTTCCTTTGCAGGACGGATAGTAATAACCGTGACGCCTGATTTCTGTTTTCGGTGATTCTCCCCACCAGAATTCGGCCATGGCAATGGGCTTCAATCCATTTAGGTAAGCATATTGCAATAGCTTGGGCGCGGCACATTCACCTGCTCCGGCAGGTGGTATCTGCTGAATGGTTTGTTCGAAGATAGCACACAAGTTCTTGCTTTCTCCCCTGGCATTCAAAAAGCTGAATTGATGGAATAGCTTTTGCTGCAATGCCGCCGAACGGTTTTTGCGTTCTGCTTTGAGAGATTCAATCTGCGATGAAATACTTTCCAGTTCTGCTTTCACTTCGGAAATTCGCTCTTTCCAATATCTTTCCAGACGTTTGAATTCTGCTTTCTGATATTGGCTTTCACGTATCATGGCAGCTTGTTCATCTTCATCCGGTTGCTGCTGCCGGCGCTGTTCCCGTTTTTCTTTTGCCGTTTTCAGAGTCTTTCTCGCTTCGGTCAATACCTGTTGTGATGAGGCTGTTTCTTTCGCCAGCCTTTGTTGGAGTTTCACATACCGGTCACTGTTTTGCAATTGTCCGATTCGGCGGTTAATAGCTGAGATCTGTTCTTCTTCTATCTTGAAGAAACCATCCGGTTGCAGCAAATCGTATATCGGTGGTACAAAGAAAGAGTGTGAATTGCTTCCGCACAAATTACCCGAAAAAGCAGCCAAATATCCCGTTTGTCCGTTAGAAGTACGGACTATCAATACGCCGAACATTTTTCCTTTGTCCAATTCTTCTTTCCATCTTGTCTGCTTATTTATGTAAGCCTGTACTTCTCCTGCTGCCATTACACATAACGGATGAGGAGTGTAATGGAAGGGATAAGTAAACAAGCGGGGCAATTCGATGCCGGCAATGGAGGTCTGGAAGGAATGAAACATGCTACTTTATTGGATTTAAACGGATTCTTGTGTGACGATTTTCAAGAGATCTTCGAAGGAGCTTACTTTATCATATTTAAGCTTTCCACCGTTTGTCTTCGCAAAATGTTTTTTGGCACATTCGATCTTTGCCTCTTCTATTTTCCGATCTTGCAGGGAGGAATCGCTGGCTTTGGTTTCGGCAATAAAATAAGGATACTTCGATAACTTTTGTTTGAAGACGATGGCCCAGTCCGGATGGTATTTTCCCATCGGAGTAGGGATATAGAAATTGCCGGGTAGCTTTACATAAGCTTCTATTTCGTCATTTTCTTCCAGTCTTTCCATGAATGTTTTTTCATTTTGGGAGTCGAATCTCACATGATCGTACAGATGTTTATCTGCTTTTATTGTGTTTACTCCTAAACGTCCCTGAATAGTTGTCCGGGTAAAGACCGATACATCATAGTACTGGTTGATTGGAGTATATTCGATATGTTTTACTATCAGACATGCTTTTTCTTCGTTAATCAGTTCCGAAGCCTTGATAATAAAATCCTCGGGGTTATTTTTGAATTGGCCGAATACATTCGGTTTTATCCGGGCGAGAATCTGAGCAACTGCCTGTCGGGTCAGATTGGTGGCGTCTGTGAGTTTACCGAGCAAATCATATTTTACTTGATCGTTTGCCATGGCATTTATCTTTTCATAGTGCGCCTGATTGGCATCTACCTTAAATGCCTCTCCCGAAATTAAAGCTGCTTTGGACTTGATTTTTTCCATTTGGCCCGTAATGACAGAAAGATAGAGCTGGGATACTCTTAACTTTTCATTTAAACTTTCGATCGCTCTCTCTACCAATTCTTTTTCGTCAAACTTTACGGTGTAGGTTGACTTACTGCATAGCAACTTTAACAATTCCTGAAGTTTGCTATTTTCAAGTTTATCTTTCGACAACCGAAGATTTATCTTACTTTTCCTTGCATCGTTCGGCTGCATCTCCCTTGGATTATAGATAGAGGCCAGGATGGTCATGATAGACGCCTTATAATCGGTGAGCTCGTCGTCGAAAATCACTTCTCCCTGTTTACGGTCTTCATAGAATTTGTCTGTTAGTTCTCCTTTCTTGATGTACTTGTTTTCAAGTAAAGAGTCGTAGATACTTTGTGCTATATCTTCGGTGGCTATGATGGTTTCACCGTTGGGCAATCGGAGCGACTGGTCCTTGAATAATTGGATGGTTACTTTCTGTGGACGGTCGGCTATGGCTTCCGCCATTTCTGTCTGTAAGCCTTTGGCAAACGATTCATACGATTCACTGGCTATCACGGTCAGTAGGTTGACACGATGCACTTCTTCGCCTAAAACGTTGACGTCCATGCGATCTCCCTGCCCGTTTACACAGAGGCGCAGCCCGCGTCCCACTTCCTGACGCTTGCGTACCTCTGCCGAACTTTGTTTCAGGGTACAGATCTGAAAGACATTCGGGTTGTCCCATCCTTCCCGCAGAGCGGAATGTGAGAAAATAAAGCGAATCGGCTCTTTCCGGTCAAGCAGACGTTCTTTATTCTTCATAATCAAATCGTAAGCATCTTCATCTGCCGATTCTTTGGTTCCCCGCTCGGTTTTACTGTCAATCAGTTTTCCTTTTTTATCTTTGGAGAAGTACCCTTCGTGAGCTTTCGATGCCACGGTCGATTTCAGGTAATCGATATATTCCGGCTGATTGAATAACGAAAGATCCAGGTGCTTTATGATATCGGTATATTCCTGTTCGAAAATCTCGGCATATTCTCCCTTTCCGTCCGGGTTATACCGGCGGTATTTGGCTACTTCATCGATGAAGAAAAGGGAGAGAACTTTGATGTCTTTCTCAAACAGTTCCTGTTCTTTTTCTATGTGTGACAAGATGGTTTCCCGTATCTGGATACGTCGTAGTTGAGTTTCGTTGACGCTACCCGCTACGTCACCTGCATAAAGTTTGATGCCGTTCCGGAAGGTGACGGAGTCTTCAACGCCGTTGATATCTGTAATTACATAGTCGTTTCGGTATTCTTCCAGATGGTTTGATTTAGCATACAAGTCATCATTTATTTTCAGAGCTCGTACTACCTGATTCACTGCTTTGGTTCTTTTTACTTCGAATCCGATATTGGCAGTCGGGTTTTTGTCCGGATACAGGTTCAAACCTTCCAGATAAACGAATCCTTCAGTAGCTGTTGTCCCACTGATAGAGATACCCTTGACAGCGATCTTCTTAACCAGTTGCAGGTTGTAAGCTTCCATCGCGTCCAGGCGATAGACCAGGTTATAGAGTTCGCGGTGTGTAGCCGAATAACGCAGTGTGAACAGGGGATTGAATCGTTTCAATCCCTCTTTTGTTTTGGCTCCTTCTACCGACTGAGGTTCGTCGATAATCAGTATCGGGTTCATCTGCGCAATCACATCGATGGGACAGTTGCCGCCAAAATCATCCAGCTTCATGTAGATGCGGCGGGCATCTTTGTTCGTTGCATTGAACTTCTGTGAATTGATGATCATTACATGGATTCTGCTGTCTGTGACAAATGCGTTCAATTCACCCAACTGTTTGGAGTCGTAGATGAAATAAGACAGAGGGGTGCTGTAATCCGAGGCAAAGTGTTCCTTCATAATCTCCAGGCTTTTGTGGACTCCTTCGCGGATGGCAACACTGGGTACGACAATGATGAACTTGCACCAACCGTAGCGTTTGTTCAGTTCGAAGATGGTTTTGATGTAGGTATATGTTTTGCCAACTCCTGTCTCCATCTCGATGGTGAGATTGTATTTCCCTTCCAACGCTTCCGACGGTTTGATTTGTTGGGCACGCTGGATATCCTGGATATGTTTCAGAACGATCTCATCTGTGAGTTGGGGTACGACAGGGTGGTTACGGAATCCTGTAAACCTTTCGTAACTGGTCTGTCCGTCTTTCTTCCGGGTCTCTACTTGATAGTCGAGCATCTTGTATGGCTGCCCGGCAAAGACATCACATACCGCTTTTGCTGCGTCTTCCTGAAACTTTTGATGTTTGAATTTTAATTTCATTTCTGTATCTTCCTTCTCTGTTTAAAGAATCTCGATCATAGTACCGGGAGATAACGTTTTAAATATCTCGTCTATGTTGATGCGATCGGCACTATCCCTGAACGAGGCATCCCGGAAAACAACTCGGCGTGGTTGCCTACCGGCTATTTCACGGAAGACTTCTTCGGGAATCTGTTCTGCGAAACATGCCATTAATTCGGTCTTGTCGACAGAATAAACCGTATATCCATTTATATCCTCTTCATCGTGTGGGAGTGACAGGGATAGTCCCAGGTTGGTCAGGCAACCATAAAGCAGATCGAGTCCGGTACGGTCTTCTTTGATATTGTCTGTGAAATAAAACAAATCACTTTGTGAATATTCCCCTGCACTGTAATATACGTCTTTCATATTGCTGTCGGCAATCCGAAAAACACGGAAACCGATGTCCGGGCGGTTCTTTAATTTAAGTTGGTTACATTCCGCCTCAATTGTGTCTCCGGCACGTCGAATACGTTCTTTGGACAGTTCGCAGATGTTCAATGCTTTATGCTTTTCCGTGAGGAAGTCGATCGCATTTTGCATGATCTCTTTTTCACTGGGAGTCTTGGCCTTTTTTATTGTTTCAGTCACATCTTCCGGCAGTTGCACGAGAATGTACTTCACCTTGTTTTTACGTGGTTTCATGTTCATCCGCATAACCGCTTCGGCAGTAGTGCCACTACCTGAGAAGAAGTCCATTACAATACAATCTTTGTTTTTGGTGTCGATAAACTCACATAAATATTGAATCAGACTGACAGGTTTCGGAAAGTTGAACACTTTCTTATCAAAGAACTGTAGTTGATGGTTACCGGCCTGTTCATTGGTTTCAACTCCTACTTTGTAATTGATCAGGTTGGGCGGGACTTCCGGATCATATTCCAGCTTTTCGTACGAAGGACTTAACTTGAGAGTCGGTATTTTAATAGTTGTTCCTTTTTTTATCTCTTTGTCCAGATTTGCTTGGCTCCATTTGAATTTGGCTTTCAGCTTGACGGGAGTTGTAAACAGTCCGTCACGTACGGTGGTATCTTCCAGTAATTCCACGTCATACGCATCTGTTCCGTACATGCCCGCTTTGATCACTCCGTCGGGGATGGAAGTAACTACTTTGTTGGCCGGGAAAGTTAGAATGCCGACGGAATTCGGTTGATTCAACAGACCGTTTGAACTGACCGACTCCTTCTTCAGACCCTGGAATTTCATGTCGTTTTTCTTCTTCTGATAGCAGACGATGTATTCGATGATTTGCTTGCTTTTTTTCGAGAGATTTTCCGGAGTTTCCGTCTTTGCCCAATTAAATACATCGATGAAATTAGAAGCATTGAATACTTCATTGCCTATTTTAATCAGATTTGCCAGTTCGTGATCATCAATGGAAATGAAAATGATGCCATTATCATTTAACAGGGTACGGGCAAGCATCAGCCGGGCATACATCATGCTACACCAATCGGAGTGAAACTTTCCGTTAGCCTCCGTATTCTGAAACAATCGTTGTCCTTCTTCATTATATCTTCCCTGTTTCTCGTCGGATTCTTCCTGTGAAAGAGCGAATGTATCATTGAAGATAAAGTCTTTACCCGTGTTGTAAGGCGGATCGATATAGATAACGTCTACCTTTCCTGCATAACTCTTTTTCAGGAGTTTCATTGCGTCCAGATTGTCTCCCTCGATGTATAGGTTTTGGGTCTGTTCCCAATTCCTGCTCTCTTCCGGGCAGGGACGCAATGTTTTGCGGATAGGATGCGCCGCCTCTCTTATCGCCTGCTTCTTGCCCACCCATGTTAATTCGTAACGTTCGTCGTCATCATATACCACTCCCATTTCTGCTTGGTTGGCTGTAAGGAGGAATTTCAGTTTATCAAAGTCGATAGCTTTATGTAGTTGTCCGTCCTTACCCATCGATTCAGTGACTACGTTTGGGAAGAGTTCGGCTATTTTATTCAGGCTGTCCTCTGCGATACTCACAGATTCCATTTTTAGCTTTTCCATATATGATTTCATTTTTGTCCTGCAAAGTTAAGATTTTCATTCTGATTGGCTAATTTCCTCTATAAATAATGTGTGTTTAATGAAGTAACCTATCGATATCACGAACCGGTTGTTAGCTTACGTAACAAGGCAAGTGCTTTATCTTGCTGACCGGATAGTCTTATGTTCTAATCATCAATCGAAAAACACCCTCATGTTTTTCGATTGATGATTAGGAGGAAATGGGCATAGGGTGTGAAGGTGTTTCTTGAATTATAGGAAGCAAGTGTTTTTTACTTGTATTTATTTTCATAGAATATGCCTTTTCTGAATACTTTTGCCTATTTTTGCGTATTCAATCTATTGACAGAATGGAGTAATATTTAGTTGAAATTTTATAGTAAAAATCATGAAGAACGCAATTGGTAATTGTAAGCAGCGAAAAGCAGTGCTCTTCGCTCTCGCTTTGCCTCTGATGTTTTCCGGTTCGCCTATGCAGGCTATGCATCG
Organism: Bacteroides sp. 11BF; assembly: GCF_019633765.1. NCBI lineage: Bacteria > Pseudomonadati > Bacteroidota > Bacteroidia > Bacteroidales > Bacteroidaceae > Bacteroides > Bacteroides sp. 11BF. The sequence goes on along the minus strand of NZ_JAFKPJ010000009.1, from coordinate 19,988 downwards.
GTCCGAAATCGTTAGAGAAGTGACACAACAAAACTTGAAGATCGTTAGTGCAAAGAAAATCAATCCGACTACGATTGAAGTACTGTTCTCTAATAACCAGAGAATGACATTCGATTTCTACGGAGAGAACATCTTCAGAGTATTTCAGGACAATGATGGAGGAATCATCCGTGATCCGGAAGCGAAACCTGAAGCACAAATTCTGGTAAATAATCCCAGAAACACAGTCTCTACGCTTGACTTAAATGATGGCGGCAATCTCCTTTCTATCACTACGGGGAAAATCAAGGTGGAAATCGATAAGAATACCTCTTTGATGAAAGTGATTGACTTGGAAAAGAATACCGTAGCTTTTGAAGAAGCCGAACCGGTACTTTTTGATAAAGGAAAAGTTACTGTAACTCTGAAAGAGAACCCCAACGAATATTTCTATGGCGGCGGTGTGCAGAACGGACGTTTTTCGCACAAAGGAAAAGCAATTAATATTGTAAACGAAAATAGCTGGACAGACGGTGGAGTAGCTTCACCCACACCTTTCTATTGGTCTACTAACGGCTATGGTATGATGTGGTATACTTTCAAACCGGGTAAATATGATTTCGGTGCGGAAGAAAAAGGTAAAGTGAAGCTTATGCACGATTCTCCTTACCTTGATGTATTCTATATGGTTAGTGATGGTGCCGTAGGGATTCTGAATGACTTTTATCAATTGACCGGTAATCCGGTGCTGTTGCCTAAGTTTGGTTTCTATCAGGGCCACTTGAATGCTTATAACCGTGACTACTGGAAGGAAGACGAAAAAGGAATCTTGTTCGAAGACGGAAAACGCTATAAGGAAAGCCAGAAAGATAATGGTGGAATCAAGGAATCATTGAACGGAGAAAAGAATAATTATCAGTTCTCGGCCCGTGCAGTGATTGATCGCTATAAGAATCATGACATGCCTTTGGGCTGGTTGCTGCCAAACGACGGATATGGTGCCGGATACGGACAGACCGAAACCCTTGACGGAAACATCCAGAATCTGAAAAGTCTGGGCGACTATGCTCGTAAGAATGGTGTCGAAATCGGTTTGTGGACACAGTCTGACTTGCATCCGAAAGAAGGTGTGAGTGCGTTGCTGCAAAGAGATATTGTGAAGGAAGTGAGAGATGCCGGTGTGCGTGTATTGAAAACAGACGTTGCATGGGTAGGCTGGGGATATTCCTTCGGACTGAATGGTGTGGCAGACGTAGGTCATATTATGCCTTATTACGGAGATGATGCCCGTCCGTTCATTATTTCACTCGATGGTTGGGCCGGTACACAACGATATGCCGGAATCTGGTCGGGCGACCAGACAGGCGGTGTATGGGAGTACATCCGTTTTCACATCCCGACTTATATCGGTTCAGGTCTGTCAGGTCAGCCTAACATCTCTTCGGATATGGATGGTATCTTTGGCGGCAAGAATATGATTGTCAACACCAGAGACTTCCAGTGGAAAACTTTCACTCCGATGCAGCTGAATATGGATGGATGGGGATCGAACGAAAAATATCCGCATGCTTTGGGCGAACCTGCCACTTCTATTAATCGCTGGTATCTGAAACTGAAATCGGAATTGATGCCTTATACTTATAGTTTTGCGAAAGAAGCTGTAACCGGAATGCCGCTTATTCGTGCTATGTTCCTGGAATATCCGAATGCTTATACTCTGGGTACAGCCACGCAGTATCAGTTTATGTATGGTACCGACTTCCTGGTAGCACCTATCTATAAAGCTACAAAAGCAGATGCTGAAGGGAATGATATCCGTGACGGTATTTATCTGCCTGAAGGAGAATGGATCGATTATTTCACCGGAGAAAAATATCAGGGTAACTGTGTACTCAACAACTTTGCTGCTCCTCTCTGGAAACTTCCGGTATTTGTGAAGAACGGAGCTATTATCCCGATGACCAATCCTAACAATAACGTTGCTGAAATCAACAAAGGACTTCGTATCTACGAGATCTATCCGTATAAGCACATGATGACTGTTGAATATGATGATGACGGTGTATCGGAAGCATATAAGGATGGTAAAGGTGCCACAACTTTCATTGAGTCAAATGTTGATTCGAAAAACAATGTGAAGATTTCTATTCGTCCTACGCAGGGTGATTTCGACGGTTTTGTAAAAGAAAAAGCTACTGAGTTTAGAGTAAACGTTACTGCCAAACCAAAGAAAGTTTCTGCTCAGGTGGGTAAAAGCAAAGTGAAGTTGATCGAAGTGGCCTCTATGGATGATTTCCAGAAAGGCGAGAATGTATACTTTTATGATGCTGCTCCTAATCTGAATAAATTTGCTACGAAAGGCAGTGAATTTGAAAAGAAGGTAATCACTAAGAATCCTCAGCTTCTTGTGAAGTTGGCTGCTACTGACATTACTAAAAATCAGGTTGTGATGAATATCGAAGGCTTCCAGTATGCGCCTGCCGATAATTACAGAGTTACGTCCGGTTCGCTGACTGCTCCTGCAGCTCAGATTACTGCCGAGAATATTGAAGCTTATACTTTGAAACCTACATGGAGCAAAGTGCCGAATGCCGATTTCTATGAAATAGAGTTCAATGGCATGTTGTATACAACAATTAAGGATACTGAGTTGCTGTTTGACGGGCTGGCTGCTGAAACCGACTACGCATTCAAGATCCGTGCCGTAAACAAGGATGGCTATTCGGATTGGGCTGAATTCAGCGCTAAGACAAAAGCTAACCCGCTGGAATTTGCTCTTCACGGAATCAAGGGTGAAACAACTGCGAAGAATCAGGAAGGATTTGATATCGATCGTTTGTTCGACTTTGCCGAATTGGGTGATATGTGGCATACGAAGTATGGAGCGAAAGCGCTGCCATATGATATGATTATCGACTTGAGAACTGTGAACCAGTTGGATAAATTCGAATACCTGCCACGTACCGACGGTGGTAACGGAACGATTCTGAAAGGTACTGTATATTACAGTATGGATAAAGAGAATTGGACTGAGGCCGGAGCAATCGACTGGAAACGTAATGGTGATGTGAAAGTATTTACATTTACTGAGCGCCCGACTGCACGCTATATCAAACTGGCTGTAACGGAAGGTGTGAACAATTATGGTTCGGGTAGAGAATTGTATGTGTTTAAAGTTCCTGGAACAGAGAGCCGTTTGCAGGGTGATATCAATAATGACGGTAAGATCGATAATAACGATTTAACTTCGTATACTAACTATACCGGTCTGAGAAAAGGTGATTCCGACTATGAAGGCTATATCAGCGTAGGTGATATCGACCAGAATGGTTTGATCGATGCTTATGACATTTCTGTTGTGGCAACACAATTGGAAGATGGTGTCAGCGATGAACCGATTGAGAAACTGGATGGCACTATTGAGATCAGTACGGCTAAACGAAATTACAGTAAAGGTGATGTGGTTGAAGTGCTTGTAAAAGGTATCAACCTCCGTTCTGTAAATGCCTTGAGTTTTGCGTTGCCATACAATCAGCAAGATTATGAATTTGTAGGTGTCGAACCTTTGAACCTTAAAGCAATGGAAAATCTGACTTACGACAGACTCCATACCAATGGTACAAAAGCACTCTATCCTACATTCGTTAACCTTGGAGCTAAAGAAGCCCTTGAAGGAACAAACGATCTGTTTATTCTGAAGCTGAAAGCGAAACGTGCCGTGAAGTTTGATCTGAAAGCTATTGATGGCGTTTTGGTCGACAAGAACCTGAACACACGTAAGTTTTAAACTTGTGTAAGAATACTCCGCCGTTTGAACGGAGAAAAATAAAAAGCTGCCCGGAAATTTCCGAGGGCACTGAAAAAACAGATGGCTTTTCAGTGCCCTCTTGAAGAGCAAAAGTGAGAGTCGCCAAGTTAGAAATACTAACTTGGCGATTTTTCTATTTGGTTCCAGTAAGTAAAATGCTTCACATAACGGTTGACATCGTACTTACGAACGTAGTTGTTAAACCGAGTTCTGTTCAAAAAAGTGGAAAAGTTGAGAAAAAGCGTATTTATCTTGATTCATCATTACAGCTGCAAAAATAGAAATTCAAATCCGTTTTATTTCAAAATATAACTTAATCGACTATATTTCAATTATTTCAAAGAACTATTATTCACTTTAACGGAACAGTAGTGAAACATTTATTATATAAATACAAAATATTATCATAATTCATAGTAATAATTATATTAATAATAGTAGCTTTGTTACTCCTTAAACATATAGTTAAACAATGAAACTAAAACACAAATTAAACTATATACTACAATGAAAAACATGAAAATTGCATCCTTTATGATAAAATTCATAATGATGCCCCTGCTTGTCAGCACTTCCTGTGTAAATGAAATTTCAGAAGAACCGACAACCCTCCCCGGAGAAATTCCTATCCGCCTTTCTACACAAATTTTATGCAACCGCACACGTGTTATTGATAACAAATTTCAAGAAAAGGACGCCATTGGCCTGTATGTATTGACACAACCATCAGCTATCAATCAGAAACGATACATTGATAATATGCGTTTCACATGTTCCCAAACCTCCGGCTTCGAACCGGAAGAAACGATTTATTATCCTAAAGGAAACGGAGAATGTAACTTTATCAGTTATTATCCTTTTCAAGAAACAGGTATTGAACCGGATAAAAGTACAATGCAGATCCAAATACAGACCGACCAAAGTACTGTGGGCGGACTATCACTTTCCGACTTTATGATCGCTGTAAACAATGGCATTACACCCAGTCAGAACATGGTTGCCATGGAATATGAACACAAACTCTGCAAACTGGAAATCATTATAAGACCCGCAGCCGGAGAAGACTTACAAGAGCTCTTGGCTGATAATCCTACCCTATCCTTAAACGGATTCCATTCGGAAGCATCTTATGATTTTCTCACCAAGCAATTCGGACCATCGGGACAAACGAGCGGCATTATTCCTTATGGAGAATGGAAAATAGAGAATAATACCCTTACAGGCAAAAAAGCGATACTGATACCCGAAAAAATAGAGTCCGGCAGTCACTACATAAATATGGAAATAGATGGAAAGAGCTATAGCTGCCCATTTCCGGACAACTTTCAACTGTCCAGTGAAAAAAGCTGTTCCATAGGCATTATCTATAAGTCATCCGAAGGTATTCAAATCAACAACTTCGATCATAGCATTGCAGACTGGACAGAAGGGGAGTCCGGTGAAACGACAGCTCAGGAAACATCAGGTATAATTCACCTGGCTGCACTGAAATTCAGTAAGAGTAATGTATATAAAGCAATTAACGAAGGGACGCAGGTAGCAGAGATCTGTAAAGAGTACCTATTGGCAGACAATATCGATGCACAAGCCATCGTTGCCTATCCTGTTCTAAATGGAAAGACAGATTTAAACAACGGCACGGTAATTTGTTTACTTGACGAAGCAGCGGCCGTTCACGGAGGCAAGGTCTCTTGGAACAAAGTTAATAATGTATTAGCCTACACGCCCGGAAATCAAAGCGTCATCAACGACTTCTACATAGCCGAAGACAACTCAATATCAATATCCAAACCGGAAAATCCTCTACCTGTGCGATTGCAAGAAGATGTCTTGACAGATATACGGAATACGGAAACCAAAACTTATCCTATAGTAAAAATAGGAATCCAATATTGGATGGGACGTAGTTTGGAAGCGACACGCTATACCGACGGTAAAACAATTACTTTGAAAAAAGATTTCACGGCAACAGCAGGCTATTACACCGGGAAATATCAAGATGCGCCTCAAAATTTTTACTTTTACAATTCTGAGGCTGTTATTTCAGGCAAGTTATCACCCCAAGGATGGAATATTCCTACCGAGACCGAGTGGGAACAACTAAAGCAATATATAAACAATGATGCTTCTAAACTGAAATCCGGACCATGGTCAAGCGATGAAAACGGTGACAAGCTTCCTATACTTAACACTACAGGATTCAATGGAATGCCGGAAGGATATATTCTAAAAAGTAAGAACGGATATACCAACGGCTTATATACGGTGGTATACTGGTCTACCAATTCATCTGGAAATCAAATAAATAAAGCAATCTATTTGCTGCATACTACAAATGAAATAAAAGACGGCAATATAACAGACAGAGCTCTTTCTGTCAGATGCATCCGTAAATAACAAGCACTTTGCCTATCATACAGAATCTAAAGTTTAGGTAGATCTCCTCACCGCTACTGGCCCAAACTTTAGATTCTGTATTTTATCGTTAAATTATTCTTTTCATTCGAATAGGGAATCTTCTTCTTTTTTCTGTCTTTATAATCAAGAAATCAATTATAAAACCCAAAACAGAAAACATATGCAGAAAGTATTATTTATCACTACAATTCTACTTACATTATTCGCCCTCTCTATCCATGCTGAGCACAATCCTCAAAAAAGACCAGATGCATCTGCCCAATTCCAAACCGTCTCCGGTCACAGTATCAGTTTAAATGGTATCGGACTGGCATATAGTTATGAATATGCTTTTGCTCCGAAAGGTACTGTTATTTTTAGCGCAGGAGCTTCTTATGCTTTTGAAAGAACATGGCAACTCAAAATGGAATCACTTCGCGAATTCCATATCGCCACCAAAGACTATCATTTAGTAACCGGAGATTTAGCCATAGAACCACGTTTTTATTATAACCTGAAGAAAAGGCATCGCAATGGCAAGCGTACTTGGGGTAATTCCGGTGGGTATTTATCTGCCTGTTTCGGATATTCTTTTCCAATAGCCATCAGCAGCGGAGTAAAAACAGCGCATATATATGTTATCACCCCATATTGGGGATTTCGACGCGTATGGAAACATTTTCTTTTCGATCTATCTGGCGGAGCCGGTTATATAAAGTCCTCCAACGGCAATTCCGCCATCTATCCTACTGTGAGAATAGGACTGGGATATAGATTTTAAACGTCATACTCTAATTGAAGAATAAATAACCAAAGTACCGAATACAAAAAATGGCTACTCATCCCGAGCAACCAATCTTTTGTTAACCTTAAATCTAATACTTATGAAAAAAACACAATACAAATATACCGAATTTCAAGCAATTAGCAAATATCAGAGCAAAAATATCCTGTATTATAACACCGTTTAATACTCGCTCTTGTTTTGTTAATACTTTAGGCTAAAAACGTTAACAATTAACACATTCGTTCACAGTTCTCCTGTAGCTCTATAGCCATAGGAAAAACAATATTATTTTCTAAATGAATATGATGATGCAAATTTTTCTCAAATGTCTCCAACATTTCAAACAATAACCTGTAGGTGTCACAAGCATCATCGGGTACTAAATATCCCTGAGCCAATAAAGAAATCCGGCGAAAACGTTCACCTTCGGCATCATGTTCATGCATCATTACCGAAATAGGGCTACTGACACTGCCACAATGAAAAGGCGGAACGGGGCGGTGTTGGGTCACTGCATCGAACAAATCGTATATATAAGGAAACAACACCATTTCCTCCTTGGTAAGATGATTATTCAGATCTATCCAGGACTCTTGAAACAACCCACGTATCTCATAAAGTTCCGGATGTTTCTCACCGTGTACCTCACAAACTTTATCAAGCAATTGAAGAATCTGCGGTCCCTGGTAACGGATATTACGATGATGGAATTTCAGGATGTAATCTACCAATAAATCCATAGGCCAACTTTTAAAATCAAAAATCGGAGAATGGTTCGGTTGCGTTTGCCCCAACTCTTCCAACAAGCTGTCCACCCCTGCTCCGGCTCTTTCACAAGCATCAGTCAGCGAGATATCTCCATTGCAACAGAAATCAATGCCATACTTATTGAATACCTTTGCGTGGTCAAAACGATCGGCTACAATCTGGCCGACTGTCATAAGTTTATAATCTTTCATATTTTCCTCTTTTATTATTCAGAGGACAAAGGTCGGGAACAGAAAACAAATAATTTGTAACCAATGTTACAGGAAGGATTTTCTTTTGTCTTTCGAAGCAATATGAAGTATAAAACAATGGCATACACAGTCTTCTATAACTTGTGTATGCCATATTCTTTTCTTAATTAAAATAATACAGAAAGATAGCGATACCTTCGAGTGCTTTCTTAGGCTGATCTTTAATCTCAATCGCAAACTTAATTTCAGCTTTAGCCACACCACGCAAGTTAGTAAGAGAATGCAGACTTGCCTTCAGTCGCACACTTTGACCTGACAGTACTGCTTGCCCGAACTTCATCTTGTCCATACCATAATTAATCATCATCTTCAAATTATTTACTTCAATAATCTGGTTCCACAAATGAGGAAGTAATGACAATGTCAGATATCCGTGAACAATGGTGCTATGATAAGGGCTCTCCACCTTAGCACGCTCTGTGTCCACATGAATCCACTGATGATCTAGTGTTGCATCAGCGAAAAGGTTGATACGTTCCTGAGAAACCTCCAGATAGTCAGAGACTCCAATCTGCTGCCCCACTAATTTCTCAAAATCTTCATAAGAATTAATAATTACTTTATCCATATTTCTTCATTTAAAAATGTACATCTTTGCTACAAAGATATATTTTTTTTAGATAAGTTAAAATTAATCTGGTCTTTTAGATTCTTCATTAGAAAAACTCGCCGGCTTAGTACATGAATCTACTTTCCCAAATATCCGATACCGATATTTGGAAACCAATAAATACAATGCATCCCTTACTTTTACCGGAATCAGGATCAATGGATAAAAACACTGCCAGAATCCTCCCAGGTCTTTTAAGATATAAAGTATAGCCGTAGATTTAGAATAACAATCTCCTTTCCGGAAATAATAGAGAGTCTTATTATTACTTTCAACAGCATACCGGTCCAACAAAGTTTTACCCGCTTCAGATTGCAGTGAAACAAAACGGAACAGCTTTCTTTTATCCCTCTTTACAATAAAAGAAACTGTCCCGTTGCAGAGATTACATATACCATCGAAAAGTATAATATTCATTCTATATTTCTAAATAATGGAAGTCTCGTATGCACTGGTCAACATATCATAATCGGCATCACTGTATTCTCCTTTTTCCCGAGCCTTCTGCACCTGTTTGATAAATGTTTCTACCTGTGAAAGGAAAGTCTGATAAGACTTCATCTCGCTTTCATGACCATTCACGGCAGGAAGTTTTTTAGCAGCATCGAGTTGTTTGGTAAGTTCAGTTACTTTCAGGTCAATGCGGGGGCCATCCATCATATGCTTACGTGCATACAGGTTCAAAATACTCTGCATCGTAGCAGACATCTTCCGTACAGACATAATCTGTTCTTTCAGCGGACTGTCCGCCAGAAGCACCTGTTCAGCCTGTTCGGTAAACGGACTCAGAATATCAAAAACATTCTGCTTGTATTCAGACATCTGTGTGCTCAACTGATAATTCGCATCTAACAGTTGCTTCGCTTTAGTTACATCTTTCTTTTTCAAGTAAGAAAGATAGGTATCGAAATTTGCGTAAAACTCTGCTCTCGCCTTAAACAATCCGGCATAGTTCTGCACCAGATTCTGGCGGGTTTCTCCATTGAAGTAATCTCCGGGATTCATCACCGTCGCCGAATCTTTTGCAACAACTGCCGGTGGGGCGATGGCGGTAAGAGCCGGTACTTTTCCTTTTTGTTCCATATAATCCAAAACGGCATTTACATCTTTTTCCTTCACCATATCTTTTAATACTCCGAGAGAAGTATTATAATACTTGATTACTTCTGTCGCATTTTCAATATCTGCCGTACTGGCAACAGGAGCTTTGCTCTTGCTTCCACCCGAACAAGAGGCCAACAGAAAAGCACTCACAAGTGCTCCAAAAAACAATAGATTCTTTTTCATAATGTTTCCTTTAATAATTAGTAAATAGAACAAGCCTATAGATAGCTGATATTGCACTAATAACAATATAAAAGTCGTTTTGCTCTCAAAACCATCTATAAATTACAAAGGGAACAAAGAAATTAAAGAAATAAATATCATCGGAAGCGAAACCACATTACTGCATAAAACAAAAAATGGCTACTCGTCCCGAGCAACCAATCTTTTGTTAACCTTAAATCTAATACTTATGAAAAAACACAATACAAAAATACCGATTCCCAACTAATTAGCAAATTTACGCACGATATTCTGCTCTATTATAACATGGTTTAAAGTTACCGATAACTTATTAACATTTCACACTTGTATTGTTAACCATTAACAAGCTCCATTACTCGTTTTCAGACATAAAAAGGCTATCATACGTCATCCACCCAATAACGATGATATCCCCACCGGTACAATATTACTGAATTTCTTTATCTCCCGGATCATATTCCAATCCTTCAGATAACAATTTTTTCGATGACAATGAACATGTTACAGGTATAACCGGTATTTCATTCATAACGAAATGAATGTAGACCTCAAAAGATAGTTTATAACCAACCCACACAACCCTATGCATTTCTGAAGCAGAAAGATAGAAATCAGACAAAGGCAGTAATCTATTATTCAATTCTAACAGTTCGAATGATGGAAGAAAAGAGAAGTCGATATTGTGATATTCTTTCAATAATAGAATCTTGTCGCTTAATTTATTCTTTTTGATTTCTTGTATATTAATGTTTTTTTCTTGCTTTAGACATCAGATAGTGGTATATTTACCCCGAAACACTTCAGCCCGTTTCTTAACCTTAAAAGGAATTGAATATGAAAAATTTAAAATAATTATTGATCGTACTAATCTTTGTTACATAAAAAAACAAATAAAACAAATAAGATGAAACAAGTAAACACAGTTTTGACAGTCATTCTGTTGGTAGTATTGACAGGATGTGGAAGAAATAAACAATCAAACGATGATTTAATCATCGTGGACGTTTCGAAAAGCTATCCTAAAAAAGAATTGATTCTTCAGGATTTTATGAATGTGGAATATGTTGCGCTGGAAACTACAGATGAGTTTCTTACACAAGGCTTAGTACAAGATGTGGGAAAAGAATACTTATTGGTAACCAATAGGAATAATGATGGGGATATTTTTATTTTTGACAGGCAAACCGGTAAAGGATTAAAAAAGATAAATCGGCGAGGGCAAGGGGCAGAAGAATATGCAAGGATTAATGAGATTATTCTTGATGAAAGCAATGATGAAATATTCGTAAAGTCACCGGGAAATAAAATCTTAGTATACGATCTTAACGGAGAATTCAAACGGTGTTTGAATCTTGGTAGAGATATTTCATCTATTTTTGATTATGACAAACATAATTTGATCTGTTATGATATGTCAGATTATCATAACAAAGGAAAAGATAGAAACAAATCGTACCATATTCTTATATCAAAACAGGATGGAAGTATCACCCGGGAAATTTTTATTCCTTTTAAAACTATTAACACACCGATTGTGACTGATGGAGATCGATTTATAGCAAATTATTCTTACCAAATACGCCTAAGTAACGGCAAATGGACACTTATGGACGCATCAGCCGATACATTGTATAACTATGCACCGGATGGTACATTAACCCCCTTTATTGTAAGAACCCCCTCTGCAAATACTATGGAGCCTGAAATTTTTCTTTATATGGGTATTCATACCGACCGTTATTACTTTATGGAAACCGTTAAAAATGTATTTAACTTTGAAAAAGGTAACGGATTCTATACAGATGAGCTGGTGTACGACAAGAAGGAAAAAGCCATATTTCAAGTTGCCGTATATAATGATGACTATGCAGAAAAAAGAACTGTAGCTATGACGGCGAAATCAATTAATCGCGATATCGAAGATGTCACGAGTTTAAGTGCATCCCAACTTATTGAGATTTATAAGAAAGAGCAACTGAAAGATGGCAGATTGAAAGAAATTGCTTCAAAATTGAATGAAGAAGACAATCCTGTAATCATGTTGGTAAAGCAAAAAAATAGTGGTTTAAAATGAAAAAGGCAACCAACTATTTTATCAAGAGCAGTGGATCATCCAGCACCTGCTGAACACTCCTTTTATTCCATTCGCAGGATTGTTGACCGAATAGATGGTGTTGCTCTTGTTCTTTATGTATACTATGAGGTTGTGTCAAAACGTTTTTGACACAACCTCCTTTTCACATTTACATTCAATCATTATAAAAATAACTAACCTTTCATCATGCTATGCTTATCATGATTTTATTTAGCCTTTTACGGTAATTCGTTTGTAACCATATACAGCACGGTCACCCAATTCTTCTTCTATACGGAGCAACTGATTGTACTTCGCCATGCGGTCCGAACGGCTCAACGAACCGGTCTTAATCTGTCCGCTGTTTGTTGCTACGGCAATATCTGCAATGGTTGCATCTTCTGTTTCGCCGGAACGGTGAGAGGTGACTGTTGTATATCCGTGGCGGTGTGCCATTTCAATAGCGTTTAATGTTTCTGTCAGCGAACCTATTTGGTTTACTTTAATCAGAATAGAATTGGCACAACCTTTTTCGATACCTTTTGCCAGGAAATCAACATTAGTAACGAAAAGGTCATCACCTACCAATTGGCAGCGGTCGCCGATACGTTGAGTTAATTTTTTCCAGCCTTCCCAGTCATTTTCACTCATACCGTCTTCGATGGAATCAATCGGATATTCGTTGATAAGTTTCTCCAGATAGTCAATCTGTTCCTCGGCTGTACGTTTTTTACCCTTTTCACCTTCAAACTTGGTGTAATCGTAGATACCGTCATGATAGAATTCGGAAGAAGCGCAGTCCATGCCGATCATTACATCCTTACCCGGTTCATATCCGGCAGCTTTAATAGCGGCAAGGATAGAGTTTAGTGCATCTTCTGTGCCTTCCAGATTCGGAGCGAAGCCTCCTTCATCACCTACAGCTGTACTCAAACCACGGTCTTTTAATACTTTTTTCAAGGCGTGGAATACTTCGGCACCCATGCGCAGTCCCTCTTTGAAAGAGTTTGCACCAACTGGGCGAATCATAAATTCTTGAAAGGCAATTGGGGCATCGCTATGTGATCCTCCATTAATGATATTCATCATTGGGACGGGCAAAACATAAGTATTTGTGCCGCCGATATATCTGTAAAGGGGAATATCAAGATAATTGGCAGCTGCTTTGGCTACGGCAAGTGAAACACCCAGGATAGCGTTTGCACCCAGTTTGGCTTTTGTCTTTGTTCCGTCCAGTGCCAGCATAGCATGGTCAATGCCCATTTGGTCGAGGGCTGACATACCAATCAGATGTGGGGCAATGACTTTATTAACGTTCTCTACTGCTTTCTGTACACCCTTACCGCCGTAACGATGTTTATCACCGTCGCGGAGTTCAAGCGCTTCATGCTCACCGGTCGATGCGCCCGACGGAACGGATGCACGTCCCATGATGCCTGATTCCAATACTACGTCTACTTCTACTGTAGGGTTACCTCTTGAGTCGAGAATCTCTCGTCCTGTAATTTTTTCTATTTTCATTATTTCTCTTGTTTTTTAGTCTCTGCAAATGTACTCACTTATGGGAAGCGGTAGAATAACTATTAATAGGTATTCCGTGCGGTCTCTTTCCCTATAAATCAGTATTATCGCTTTTATACTATAAAACAAAGAGAGGGGTGGAAAAGTTCAGTCGTCTTCAACCTTGACTCCTAACAGAGGCAGTAAGTCCATTGCCTGTAATGAACTGACTATAGCCCCTTTCAGGTCAGCTATGTTTAGTTGAATACCTGTTATTCTTGAGCTCCTGAGGTCGATACCTTTTAAAGACGTATGCGAAAAATCTGCTTCAAGCAGTTCACAATTGTCGAAAGCTGCCGGTATTAATTTACTGTCATTGAGGCTGGCGTTTCGAAAATCACAATGGCTGAAACGAACGGTTCGCATTTTCGTCATGGAAAGATTGATATATTGTCCATAACAATGCTCCATCCGGACATGGTTTAGGGTGGCTTCCGGAAAACCTGTTCCTAAGAGCTTGCATGATATAAATTCTACCCGGTAGAAAGTAGTTCCGGCAAAAGACACGTTGGATAAGTCGCAATTTTCAAAACGTATGTCTGTTAATTGGGCTGATTTCAACTGGCATTCGTTGAATATTTGTTGTTTGAAAGTACAATTGTTAATACTTAGATAGGGCTTATTTACTTGTCGGACAACTCCTTTAGAGAAATATAAATCAGAAATTTTCTCTTCATCCACCAAAATATCGAGCGGAGTGATGCTTTCGGACTGCTCATTGATGAATGGGGCTATGACTTTAACAGGTTGGACTTTCTTAATTGCTGGTTTCATATATTAGTCTATTGTTTTAAATGTTCTCCGAGGTATCCTCCACCTAATACGGCTAAAAGCCCGAGTATCATACTGGCTAATGTATAAAATGCGAATATGCCGTAGAAGCCTCCTTTCAGTAAACTCAGGCCATCATTAGCCAAAGTAGAAAATGTGGTAAAACCTCCACAGAAACCAACAGTCAAAAATAGCCTTAATTCGAAGGATAGATCAAGACGTTCCGAAAGTGAATAAAATAATCCTATTAACAAACTTCCAGCAATGTTCACGGCAAATGTTCCCCACGGAAAGGGGAAAAAAGTAGGGCTAAGTTTCTCGTTGACGGCTATTTGTGCCAGATAGCGGGATACACTGCCTATGCCTCCTCCGATAAATATATAAATAATCTCTTTCATCTTTTTTATTTTGTTGGCAAAGTTACCACTGTCAACTGTTTATGCAAACGTTTTCTGATAAATCTTCTTTATTTCAGTTCTATTTGTCGAACCGGAATCTGCTTCTTGCTTATCTTTGTTGCATGATTACTAATTTATATTAAACCATATCATGAAGAACATGAATAAACTGACTTTTAAGTTGGCTTGCTTTTTTCTTTCTCTTTTAGTGAGTAGTGTGGCAATGGCCGAAAGCATTACTTCTCCAAATGGACTCTTGAAACTGAACTTTTCGGTGAATGGAAAAGGGGAGCCTGTGTATGAACTTTCTTATAAGGGTAAAGAAGTGATTAAACCTTCTAAACTGGGCCTTGAACTGAAAGATGATCCCGGTCTGATGGATGGTTTTACATTGATTGATGCCAAGACTTCTTCTTTTGACGAAACCTGGAAACCTGTTTGGGGAGAAGTAAAGCAAATCCGTAATAATTATAATGAGCTTGCGGTAACTTTAGACCAAAAAGCTCTGGATCGTAAGATGTTGATTCGTTTTCGTTTGTATGATGACGGACTTGGTTTTCGCTATGAATTTCCGCAGCAAAAGAATCTGAATTATTTTGTGATAAAAGAGGAGCATTCTCAATTTGCTATGACAGGCGATCATACTGCTTTCTGGATACCGGGCGATTATGATACACAAGAATATGATTATACTCGATCGAAGCTTTCGGAAATACGTGGCCTGATGAAAACAGCTGTTACTCCCAATGCTTCCCAGACTCCTTTTTCTCCTACCGGGGTTCAGACTGCTTTACAAATGAAGACCGATGATGGATTGTATATCAACCTTCATGAAGCTGCCTTGGTAGATTACTCTTGTATGCATCTTAATTTAGATGATAAAAACTTTGTTTTTGAATCATGGCTGACTCCTGATGCACAGGGAGATAAAGGATATATGCAGACTCCTTGTCAGTCTCCATGGCGTACAATCATGGTCAGTGATGATGCACGTGACATTCTTACTTCCAAATTAACATTAAACCTGAACGAGCCATGTAAATTGGAGGATACTTCTTGGATTAAGCCTGTCAAATATGTAGGTGTATGGTGGGAGATGATTACAGGTAAAAGTACATGGGCTTATACTGACGACGTTTATTCAGTGAAGTTGGGTGAGACCGATTATGCTAAGACCAAGCCCAATGGGCGTCATGGTGCCAATAATGAGAATGTGAAACGTTATATCGATTTTGCCGCTGAACACGGTTTTGACCAGGTATTGGTTGAGGGCTGGAATGAAGGATGGGAGGACTGGCTTGGCAAGTCAAAAGATTATGTGTTTGATTTCGTCACTCCATATCCCGACTTTGATGTGAAAATGTTGAATGAATATGCCAAGAATAAAGGGGTAAAGTTGATGATGCACCATGAAACCTCTGCATCTGTTCGTAACTATGAACGCCATATGGACAAAGCTTACCAATTTATGGAAGATAACGGCTACAACGCTGTGAAGAGCGGATATGTAGGCAATATAATCCCACGCGGTGAGCATCATTACGGGCAATGGCTGAATAATCATTATCTCTATGCAGTGAAGAAAGCAGCCGATCATAAAATCATGGTAAATGCTCACGAAGCCGTTCGTCCAACCGGATTGTGTCGTACGTATCCGAATCTGATCGGTAACGAGTCTGCCCGTGGAACAGAATATGAAGCTTTTGGTGGGAATAAACCATTCCACACTACATTGCTTCCTTTTACACGCTTGATTGGTGGTCCAATGGATTATACTCCAGGTATTTTTGACACTCAATTGTCTTTCTTGAGTGGTGAACATAGTTTTGTGCATACTACTTTGGCAAAACAATTGGCCCTTTATGTTACACTTTATAGTCCGCTGCAAATGGCTGCCGACCTTCCGGAGAGTTATGAGCGCCACATGGATGCATTTCAGTTTATTAAAGACGTGGCAGTAGACTGGGATGACAGTAAATATATTGAAGCAGAACCGGGAGAATATATCACGGTGGCTCGAAAAGCCAAAGGAACCGATAATTGGTTTGTTGGAGGTATTACAGGTGAAAATTCCCGTACTTCTACATTTATTCTTGATTTTCTGGATCCGGGGAAACAGTATGTAGCCACTTTATATGCTGATGGGAAAGATGCGGATTATGAGAAGAATCCTACCTCTTATGAGATTAAAAAAGGTATAGTGACTAATAAAACCAAGATTTCTACTAAATTGGCTCGTAGTGGAGGTTTCGCTCTCAGTCTGATAGAAGCTACTCCGGCCGACCGAAAAGAACTTAAAAAGTGGAAATAAAGGTGGGTTAGTGGTAAAAAGGTTAGTTTGGTTATTTTTTTGAAATGAAAGAGTCCGGATACACAATATGTATGTCCGGACTCCTTTTGTTGATAGTTACTATATTATCAATTAAGTGAGTTATCTCTTGACTTTCTATTTTTATCTGCTGTTCTTATCTTTATTGATTATATTGTTTTTAATCAAGAGATTAGTTGTCTAATGTTGAATGTTTATAAAGCTAACTTTAACATAGAGTTAAAGCTTGTTTTTTGAATGCAAAGAACAAGTTGTTTGCATTTAAAAGATTTGTTCTTTGTACAGAGGGAATAACGATCTTTGTTTTCTCCTTAACATTGTTAAATTATTCTGTTGTGATTATATCTTTGCTTTGATAGCTTTTGTTCCCTATATATAATAAGGTGTAAACAACTCTACTTATTAGCTCCTCCATCCAGTAACTCGGCTATTTTCTTTTTCAGGTTTAGCTTGATAATTTCATCTTGCTGCAGTTCTATTTCTACTGTAATTTTGGCATTTCCCAATTTATATCTGATATCTTCATTATCATAATTTCTCTGTTCTTTTTTGATGCTATATAAAAGGGAAAAATCATAATCTAACGCCAGTGAAATATTGTATAATGTATCCGTATCGATGCTTTTCCTTGTTAGTAGGTAATCTACACTTTGAGGCTTAACGTCCAACCGTCTTGCGAGTTCGGCTTTAGTAACCTGTCTCTCAGACATTACATTCTTGATAATTTCACCTATATAAATATTACTTTTTTTCATTTGCATGAAAGTACAACATAATCTGAAGAGTTAGGTTTATCGATATAAAAGAATCTCTGTCTATTTTTGTATTTTGTTCATAATTTATTTGTTTTATCAGATAAATTAGGATATATTTGCAGCGGATCACTGAGAGAAGTGAAACAACACTCTTCTGGTAGCAGAAGAAAAACAGAGTGGAACATAACATTTATATTATTACTATTATTCATTAAAATTTTGAGATTATGAAAAAGAAACTCGTGATGGTAGCAGTGCTCTTGGGTGCTTTGTCACTGGGAGCTTGCGTTGATAACAACGAATCGGCTTCAGTAGAGGCAGTGCGTAATGCGAAAGCTGAGCAGTTGATGTCTATTGCTAACCTAAACAATGCGAATGCTGATGCTAAAAAAGCTGTTTCTGCAGCTGAAGTTGCATTGAAAGAGGCTGAAGCTGCTTATAAAAAAGCACAGGCAGAAGCAGCACAGGCAGAGGCCGATCAACAGAAACTGTTATTAGAGAAGGCTCAGGCTACTTTAGAAATGGAAATTGAAGCACTAAAGCTACAAGCTGAGGCGGAATTGAATGCTGCAAAGGCTCAATTGGAACAAGCAAAAGCTGATTTGATTGCTGCTTTGGATAAAGTAGATCAAGCTGAAAAAAAGAGAATAAAGGATTTACTTGGTAAAGCTGAGGAATTATTGGGTGATATTAATGAAGAGCGTTCATCTTTGGTTACTGCTAAAAACGATTTGGCAAAACTTAATGCAGGTTTAATTACCGCTGAAGAAGTACGTAAACAAACAATTGCTGAACAGGAAGAGATAAAGGCAACTGCACAGGCTTTGATCACTGAATATGAAAAGTATAGCCAGGAAGATAAAGCTAACGCTGAAGCTGCTGCCAAAGAAGCTAATTCTAAGAAAATAGCTTTAGGAAAAATTCGAGAAGAGAAAAATACTGCATCTATTATTGCTAATAATGATTACAACACAGCTTCTGGAAATGCTTTTAACTGTCATTTTGTACAGGCTTTGCAAGATATGGGAAGTAATTATTATACTGTAGAATATGTAAATAGTGAAAGTGTTTCTTATACTAATGATGATGCTACTACCGGGCAGGTTTGGAAAAATGGTTATCAAAAGTATGTAGCTAATGTAGATCTCATTCAGGAAGAGGTTAAGTCTTACTCAAGAGGTTTAGCTGTTGCTGAGAAGAAACTGGCAGATGCAAAATCTGAACTTACTAAAGCTAAAGAAACTGATACTTATAAGAATTATGCAAAAGCTGTAACAGATGCCCAGAAGAAATATGATGAAGCTCAGACTGGTACCGAAAAAGAACAAGCTTTATATGAACTGCAAGCTGCTGAACAGACTTTGAAATCTTATATTCAGCCGTATGAGTCGGGTATTACATCAGCTGAAGGAGAGGTAGAGGATAAAACTGAATCTTTAGCAGAGTGGAATGAATATGTGGATATTGTTACAGGTGATGATTCAAAAGCCTATGAAACTTTGATTAAGTCTTTGGTTACTGCTATTGATAATCTGCTTGATGCGAATATTGCATATGGCAAAGCCAATCATAATTATACTGTTCAGGCTCAATTGACTTCTGCGTTAGAGAATGTCGCTAATGGCTTGTCTGATTATGCAGAATTAATTCAAGCACAGAAGATTGTGATTACTCGGGCTGATGAAGTAATTGCTGATGCAAGTACAATTGTAACGAAAGAACAAGCTATTGCCAATAAAGAAAAGGAAATTGCTCAGTTAGAAAATAGCCTATCTGTAAATGAGCCGATTTATGCTGATTATCTGGCTCAAATCAAAGCTTTAGTTGAAAGTGCTGAATAACACATCTTCAAAAACGGCATAGAATTAAAAATAAACTAAAAGGATTATGAAAATAAAAAGACTTTTAATATTGGCCGTTCTACCCATGATGTGTCTTGCAGCTAATGCGCAGAACTGTAGTAAAGACAATACTCCTAAAAAAGGAGACTTTACGGTAGCAGCTACTGTTGGATACAATAGTTACACAAATGTCACAGCCCCTTCGGGGCTGCTGACTGACTATGAAGTCAGAGCGCTTTCAACCAACTGGGCAGACAAAAAGCTGATGGTTGGTTTTGAAGGGGGCTGGTTCTTCAAAGATCAGTGGAAACTAAATTTGGGTGGCGGTGTCAGCTTCACGAATAACCCCGGT
>NZ_JAFKPJ010000089.1:0-450 GCF_019633765.1 Bacteroides sp. 11BF | reverse complement strand
TTTTCCTTTGTTTATAATGAGCTCGTTTCCAAATATTATCCGGACAATGGTCGTATCGCCGAGAGCCCTGTCCGTATGTTCAAGTACCTTCTTTTAAAAACCATTTATGACTTGTCTGATATTGATGTGGTTGAACGCTCACGCTATGACATGTCCTTTAAATACTTTTTAGGGATGGTACCGGAAGAGGATGTGATAGAGGCCAGCTCTTTATGCAAATTTCGTAGGCTCCGTCTGAAAGATATGGACTTGTTGAACCTGCTTATCAACAAGACGGTAACTTTAGCAATAGAGAAGGGCATTATAAAATCCACCTCTGTAATCGTTGATGCCACACATACCGGTTCGCGTTCAAATCCCCATTCTCCTTTGAGATACTGAAGCTGCGTTCCAGACAGTTACGTAAATGTCTCTATGAAGTGGATGAAAAGATAAAGGAAGTATTACCCG
>NZ_JAFKPJ010000088.1:0-452 GCF_019633765.1 Bacteroides sp. 11BF | reverse complement strand
CCAAGTTCGTTTAGAACTTATACCAAACATCAAATTTTAAACCTAAATTAATAAAGAAAAGAATGAGAGAGAAACCGTAAATGACGTTAACCTGGTGCAGCGATGCTTTAGAAGTATCCTGTGCTCACTTTATCAATCAAAATTACAATCTAATAATTAATCGTATTTATGAGAAAATGCAACATGCGGTGGTTTAGTCCGCAAAGAATGAAAAAGCATCTGGCTTTTGCTTTGGCAGTTAGCCTGATAGCTATGGTACCTGTGAGTGCCTTCGCTCAAGTACTAAAGATTTCAATGACGAAGACAAACGTATCCATCGAGAGTGTACTGCGTGAACTTGAAAAACAAAGCGAGTATACTTTCTTCTACAATGACAATCAGGTAAAGCTGAACAAGAAAGTATCCATCAATGTGTCGGATGCCCCGATCGAAACTGTACTGAACGAAGTATT
>NZ_JAFKPJ010000087.1:0-460 GCF_019633765.1 Bacteroides sp. 11BF | reverse complement strand
GTGCAGGCAGAAAAGGTATCAATTAGGTACAATCCTTTTGCCGATGGGCGGCAGTTCCTGAATGGTGTCGGTGTCTTTTCTTTTATGATGCAGCCGTTTTCCTGTATTCAGGTATAGAGAGAAACGACACAAGGAACTTTAGGGAAAAGAAGATTTTTCGTGTTGCTCTTTCTGGAAGTCTGGAAGTGAAGCGTGTTAATCACATATTATATATTATCTGTTTATATATTATATATTCATATATTATTTATATATATAATATGGTATTTTGTTCCTGTTCTTTTTCCCTAATGTTTTATGGTATCAATTCTTTGCGTCCGGCTTCCGGCAGCTTTTTGTATTTGGTATCAAAAGGTCGTTCTGCAGGGTGTGCCAGGAATGATAATTCGGTATCATTTCATCATGCCATGTTTGCCCATCAGTGCCGGAACTCCGAAAAGTACGGTATCAATTTCTTTCC
>NZ_JAFKPJ010000086.1:0-461 GCF_019633765.1 Bacteroides sp. 11BF | reverse complement strand
ATAGGAATAACATGCGCCTTAACGCCCGCTGGTGCAGCTTCCTTAATCAGATTCTTTCGCAAGTCGTCTTTAGCAACTGAATCAGAGACAACAATGATGCGTGTCGGGTTGGTTGTCTTGGTCCAGGTTGTGGCAACCTGACCATGTAGCAACCGAGAATCAACCCGCGCCAGAACATACTCAAGTGAGCCTGGCTGACCAGCATTCGAAGTAGTTGGTGCTGCTTGGGCAGCTGGCTTCGTCACTTTGTCCAGTGATTCTGGCTTGATCTTGATACCTTCACGTCCAGCATCGAGCAGATGTGCTGCAATATCCTGTGCAGAATCCATCGAAAGTCGTGAACCATACGCTTCAATCAGCATCGGTAAATTCAGTCCGGTCACGATTGCCCATTTATCCTTATGCGCCTCATAAATCGAGTTCGCTTGGTTAAATGGTGAGCCGCCCCATAAGTCGATCAA
>NZ_JAFKPJ010000085.1:0-462 GCF_019633765.1 Bacteroides sp. 11BF | reverse complement strand
AGTTCTAAAGGAACTATTCTTTTGTGAACTTTTTTGCATCTGTTCTCGATCTTATTCCATATCTGATTTCCAATCTCTGTATCTACCGGATTATTTTTGTTTTCATTCCATTGTTTTCTCATTTGTTTCTTTATCAAATTCGAATGATAGAGCTTTTTACGTCCTTTTTTGTCTAATCGATCTGATAATAGTTTTTTGATCAGATCGATTTCCTTGTTGTTTTTATCCATTTCTTAAATCTATTTTGTGTTATCTAAAACTAAATACACAACAGACCTGCTTACCACCACATGTGAATTATAACTTTTTAATTGAAAATCGTCTCTGATGATATCGATAGCATACATATCTTGGTTTTTATGGATGTTAATTAATTGTTTTATAGTGCTATATATGGTTTTTGTCCGGTAATAATAATTGCTTGTTTTTTTTATGCGTAATAACGTTAGTTCCTTTAGAACT
>NZ_JAFKPJ010000084.1:0-464 GCF_019633765.1 Bacteroides sp. 11BF | reverse complement strand
GCTTTTTCTTTAAATAATTATCTCTATAAGTATAGCTGAATTTATTTTCCTTCAAGTATCCGTCACTTAGTACTATAAAATGTTAATAGTGGCATTGCTTTTTCTATTGTGTTAGAATGCAGGTATTGTAAATAATTATCAATATTATTTCTAATGACTTTCTTTTTCCCCTGTTCTTGTCCGCAGTAATGTTTATATTGCATTTNTATTGTAAATAATTATCAATATTATTTCTAATGACTTTCTTTTTCCCCTGTTCTTGTCCGCAGTAATGTTTATATTGCATTTTTATAACATTTATCTGTTGTTTTATACCATTAGTCTACCGTCCGAAAAAAGTTATTTTCTCACCTATATTAGCCTTTTGGGGCTTAAAAAACAAATTGTATATCTCTGTATATCAGCTTCTTTTCTGCTTACTCTCTTTCTCTTCTCCTTCCATTTTCCGCCTACCGTCCCGATAG
>NZ_JAFKPJ010000083.1:0-470 GCF_019633765.1 Bacteroides sp. 11BF | reverse complement strand
TGTTATACATAGTTTCGGAAGTCGAACTCCTCGATGTTGTCGGGAATCACGAACACCTTTTCCTTTTGTTGTGTCACGGTCATGTTCACCGTGTCCACGAAAACTGCCATCGCCTTTGCAATCCTCTCGCTCATTGCTTCATCGGTCAGGCGTTCCGTTATTCTTGTGAAAAGCTCTGTCCCGTCCAGTTCCGTCATGACCTTTCCGGCGTGTCGCATTTCCTCATCGGATGGTGATTCCTTCCGTATGGTGTGTACTGCCATGTCAATATCCTCGAAGCTACTTCCCGAAGCCTGCTTTTTGTCTGGTTCTTCATCCTCCGGTTCATCTTCTCCGTACTCCAGTTCCGAGGGCGGGATGCTCGTGAAGGTTTCATCGAGTTTGTCCTCCGGTACTTGTGTCGGGCGTGAGACGGTTTCCGTGTTTCCGTCGTCAAAAGTAGCCTCTTCCTCCGACAGCTCAATGCCTTT
>NZ_JAFKPJ010000082.1:0-494 GCF_019633765.1 Bacteroides sp. 11BF | reverse complement strand
TAATGGTTCAGCAGGGAACGGCTTGTCCGTTATCCTGCTTCGTTAATAACTCTTTTCTTTTCAATAGATATGAAATACCTATTGCCAAGAACAAATAAGAAACAAGAATTTGGCTCGCCAACCATACAAAAATGAAATCATCAATATTGGGTGGAAGATATGCGTCATAAGGTGAATATTTAAGTCCACTCCAATATTCTTGCATTTTTTCTATTTTGAAATAGTAGGTATAAGACCATATATTGAAACACAATAGAATGGTTATCGAAATCGCTCTCAAGGCTATTTTATGCAAAATAATATCCAAAATTACAAACAATAACAATGCGACTATCAACAAGAACGCTTGTAAAAATGGAGTGAAATCCATTGTTCCATTTGTATCTACTATACATATAGACCACCTTAAAATACCTACTATTATTCCGAATAGGAGAAAATAGGCTGTATGGTATATCTTGTTTTTTATGTTCATCTTTAAGTTGTTATTAATG
>NZ_JAFKPJ010000081.1:254-501 GCF_019633765.1 Bacteroides sp. 11BF | reverse complement strand
CGGTATCACGCGAAAAGGCGTAGCGACTAAACTAGTATACCAAAAAAGCAGTAAACACCACTTTAATTACCAATCAAAAATAGTCAAAACTTCGTTATGGAATCTGCGCAGTTGACTAATGGCCATTAGCTGCAGTGCTCACCCTGCCTAGCCTCGTGCAACCCACTTTGTAAATAGCCACTGGTCTACTTGATCACGACCTGTACTGACGGATTTCTGGATTTTAAGACTTAGTGAAATAGCCACC
>NZ_JAFKPJ010000081.1:0-210 GCF_019633765.1 Bacteroides sp. 11BF | reverse complement strand
TGACTACGGTGGCTATTTGTTACTTTCCAGTACCAAACAATCTCTGCCAAAAAGACGGCGGTTGTTCTGGGCTACTTTCAGCCTTTACAGGCGCCTCTGGCGCTCGTTCATGCGTTTGGTCATTTGCTAGATCAGAACCGCTCTCAGGGTTGTTTTGGGGTGCTTCCAGCTTCTTAAGTTTGTTTTCGGCCATTAGTTGGAGTTGTTGCG
>NZ_JAFKPJ010000080.1:0-568 GCF_019633765.1 Bacteroides sp. 11BF | reverse complement strand
CCGTTCATGCCAATGGACTAAAGGTAACAGGGAGTGGAAATCAAAAGAAAAGCATTATGTCAGTGGAGATGCTATATTGAAACAGACAGTCGATCCGGAGCCCGGATATGCGGTAAAAGAAGTTTTTTTCACCCAAAAGGGAGAAAACGTATACGCTATTTTACCTCAATATCCTAAAAATAAAATTGTGTTGAAAAACGTTCAAACAAGGAATAAGACTAAGATTGCTTTATTAGGATCAGATAAAAAAGTCCTTTGGAAACAAAAAGGTAATGATCTTGAAATCACAATGCCTTCTCTGTACGCAGATGAATTACCTTGTGATTATGCATGGGTTCTTAAATTGGACAATATAGAAAATAAAAAAGATCGATAGGTATATTGTATAAAACCGATTAGTTTCTTTTTTGTTGCACGAGCATGCTGCACAAATTGAAAAGGCAGTATCTGAGTATCTTTCTGTATACTTGGGTACTGCCTTAAATATAAACTCTATGAAGCTTTTTCTTTAAATAATTATCTCTATAAGTATAGCTGAATTTATTTTCCTTCAAGTATCCGTCACTTA